>PLDF01000407.1 GCA_003135055.1 Bryobacterales bacterium
ATGCGCGCAGCTGACGCCGGGGTGGATGGTGTTAAACGTCAGCTTGTGCGAGGTCACGGCATTGCTGGCATGGCAACCGAAGCAGAGCTTCGTGCTCATCGTGGTGAGCTCACGACCCATGGCTTCCTGCAGCGTCTGCGGAGTCAGGCGCTCATCGCCTGTGGTGACGCCCAGTCCGTTCGCGGAGGGATAGAAGCTGACGATGCTCTCGTAGAACTTGCCGTCCTGTTCGAAGACCCACGTTTGCGCCTGGGCGCCGAAGCTCCAGTGAATGGGCATGGAAATGGTGCTGGCGCCGTCGGTCACTTTGTAGACGCTCTGGCCGTCGGGGGTTTCAAGGGTCCAGGTGTAAGCACCCATGTGAAAGCTGAGGAGAGGATGGCCGGCGAGAACAGAGTTGGCGCCAGGCAGCCCGACCGCGTGGGCCATGGGAGTTTCCGGCTGCATCGCCTGACCGCGATGACAGCCGCCGCAGCTTGTCCCGCTGGAGTGACTCTGGGCCAGGGCGCCGGCGCAGACGAATGCGAGCGCAGGAAGAAATGCGCGACGCAGGAATCGCAGAATTAGTGATGTGTTATTGCGCAGGCGGCGCCCCCTGTTGGCCCATGGCAGGGGCGGGTTTGCTGGACGTCTCGGTGAGTTGCAGGCAGGCGAGACGCTCGCGGCGAGCATCGTCTTCGCGTCCCGATTCCGAATAGGCGCGGGCGAGCGCGATGTGAATCTCGAGGTTCTGCGGGTCGAGGGCGAGCGCACTCTCCAGAATGTGCGTCGCGGATTGAATATCGCCCGTCTCCAGCAAAGCGCGCCCCAGAGAAAGCTGCGCCATGGGCAGCGTCGGCGCTTCTTCGGCAGCCTTCTTCGCTTCGGGCAGCGCTTCAGCGGGACTGCTCTCCATCAGGAGAGCCCACGCAAGCATGGTGTGGTCCACGGCGTTGGCGGGATCGACGGCCAGCTCGCGCCGGAATTCCAAGACTGCGGCGTCCTGATCGGTGGGATAGAGGAGGTAGCCCCAGGTGTAGTGAACATTGGCGGCTGCGGGATAGCGCTGGAAGAAGGTTTGGAAGGCCTGGGCAGCGGCCTGTTGATCGCCGGAGAGAAGAAGGAAGGTCGCGTTGCCCGCGAGAGCGATCATATCGCGTTGCGCGGGGTCGGCGTCTTTCGGGAATTGCGGAATGCGCAGCGTCGCGAGTCCGACGGCCACCAGCAGCTCGTCGTTGGAGAGGTGCAGGCGCGCGAAATAGCCGTAAGCAGTGAGAGCTTCTTCGAATCTCCCCAGCTTCGTCAGCAGCTGTCCTTCGTGGTAGCGGAGGATCTGCGTGTTGCGGGAATCGTCCGCGGCTCCCAGGGAGAGGGCGCGCTGCACATCGACAAGCGACGGTTCATACTGGCCGAGCTCAAATTCGCAGAGCCCGCGCAGAGCCGTGGCGGGCGCGGCATCGGGCACGAGACTGAGATAATGGGTGAAGGCGTCTTTGGCCTGCGCGTAGTCGTCGGCGCTGTAACGCAGCTGGCCGAGGTACCACCAGCCGTCCGGCCATGACGGGTTGACGCGCAGGGCCTGCGCATAGAGATCGGAGGCACGCGAGACGTCGCCAGCCTGGCGAGCGGCGTCCGCATCGGTTTTGAGCTGTTCAAAGGTTGAAGCCTGGGGGGATGGTTGCGCTGTGGCGGTTGCGGCGACNNTACGATGACGGCGCGGGCCACTGACAACACCTCCGGACTGCCTCCTTTTTGACGAGATCCGACGCTTCAAAAAAGGCGGTTGCTGCGTGATCGTAGCATAGGGCGGCAGCGCTCGGCCCACCCGGCTCCAGACAGCGAAAAGCCCCTGATTTTGAACAGTTTAGCGATTGGTTAACAGGGCTAACAAACCGGTTCCCGGCGAGTTAAGGGAGAACCTAAAATTCTCTTGACAATCATTGTTGTCGGGGCGTACAAACTCGGGTCAGCATCGGGCTAAACCGTTTAACCGCAGTCTGCGCCTTGACACGCAGGTGTGAAGTTTAGTTTTGAGCGCTCGAGTACGGAAAAACCGGGGAAGAATCCGGCTTAATAAAAACAACAGCGATTGCAAGATCCATGCACGATTCACAGGAGGCACCACGTATGCATTCCATCAAACGGCTGGCCGCAGTGTGTTCGCACTTGCCAGGCTCGCTGGTTATCCTTTCAGGACTGCTGATTCTGGGGATGGTGATGTTCACCGCCGTTCCCAGCCATGCTCAGCAGCTGACCGGAACGATAAGCGCGACGGTTTATGACTCGTCCGGCGCAGTCGTTCCCGGGGCAACCACGACCCTGAAGAACTCCGACAGCGGCGACGTTCGCCGCACCGTTTCGGACGGTTCGGGGTACTTCACGTTTACCGCGGTGCAGCCGGCCAACTACAGCATTTCGGTGAGCGCAAAGGGCTTCACCACGTGGGAACTGACCGGCATCGTGATGAACCTGGGCGATACCAAAACGGTGCCGAACATCGCACTGAAGGCGGGCGCCAGCAACACGACTGTTGAAGTCGTGGCTGACAAAAACGTGGAAGTGCCTGTCGATACGCCTGAAATCAGCGACACGATGAACGCGGAGCAGATCGAAGATCTGTCTCTGGAGGGCCGCGACGCCGGTGAATTGCTAAAAATGATGCCGGGCACGGCTCTGGCCAATGGCATAGGCACCGGATCGAACTTTAACCCCAAGACCACGGGTTCGAACAGCGGCCCGGTGGGCGATTACGCGATCAACGGCTTCTCGCCCTACGGCACAATGGCCTACATGCTGGATGGCGCGAACCTGGTGGATCCGGGCAACGCCGGAACCCAGATTGCGAACATCAACACGG
>PLDF01000190.1 GCA_003135055.1 Bryobacterales bacterium
CTTCCTCCTGCCTCCGTGCCCTAATCGCCTGGACCGCGATCGTCTGACACTTTCACCGGTATCCGACTTCCCCAAAAACTCCGCGCCGTCCTCCGCCACTCCGCGCCTCCGCGTTAAAATCGACAGCCCCGACCCTCCGCTCACTCCATCCGCTTCGGCAACGAGCGCGGCGGGACTTAGCTGTTTAGGGCTCGATCGCCGCCGCGGCCATCGCCATAAAGCTGTTGATCTCGTCCGCTACATCGCCGCCGCCATTGGTGCGCTGCATGAAAATGATGCCCACCAGGTCCTTGGCAGGGTCCACCCACCCATAGGTGCGATAGGCGCCGCCTTTCACGAAACTGCCGATCGAGTTATAGCGGAACGTGCCGAGCGTCTCGCGCACCACCTCGAATCCGAAGCCGTGCCCCACTCCGGGAGCAAAACCCGCTTTCATGGAGCCGGTCTGCGATGAAGTCATCGCGTCCACGGCGGCCGCCGAAAGAATGCGCTGCCCGTCCAGTGTTCCTTTGTTCAGCAACATCTCGTGGAACCGCGCCATGTCGCCGGCGGTGCTGAAGAGGCCTCCCTCGGGCGCCGGAAATTTCGGCTGCGGCATTGGCACGGGATGCAGGCCATCGGTCTCATACCGGTAGACCGAGGCTACGCGCTTTGCCTTGTCCGGCGGAACAAAGAAGAAAGTGTCCTTCATGGCAAGCGGCTGGAAGATTCTTTCGGCCAGAAAGCGATCATAGGGCTGCCCGGCGACGACCTCGATGATGCGGCCCAGCGCGGCGAATCCGATATTGCTATAGTTCCAGGCCGTCCCCGGCTCGAACAGCAAAGTTGCCCCGCGGACGGAAGCGACGCGCTCGGTCAGAGTGTTGGGCGGCTCCGCGCTCGCCGGCGCCCCGGCAGGCAGGCCCGAGGTGTGCGTCATCAGGTCGAGGATGTTGACCGGCCGGGAAGGGGTGACCAGCTCGCAGTTGTAGCCCGCGCGGGTTCCACAAGGATTCAGCTTCAGGCCCTTGAATTCCGGCAGGAATTTCTCGGCGGGATCGATCAGCGAAAGGCGGCCCTCGTCCACCAGAATCATAATGCCGGCGCAAGTGACCGGCTTGGTGACCGATGCAAGCCGGAAAACGGTGTCGCTACGCATGGGAGTCTTGCTTTCGAGGTCCTGATACCCGACCGCTTCGAGGCTGGCGACGTGCCCATGCCGGGCGACCAGCGTTACCACCCCGGCAGTCTTGCCGGCGGCAACGAACTCCTTCATACGAGCGGGAATCCGGGCTAGGCGCGCGGGATTCATGCCCGCTGCTTCCGGGTCGATTTTACCGATCGCGAAGGAATCTGCCGCTAACGCCACTAGCGTGCAGCCAAGGACAAGGGAGAGGATTGTCTTCATAGTTCTCACCGGCTGAACTTGATACTAAACCATGCGCGCGCTGCTTTGCAGGGGGCATTCCTTCGCGGACGCCAATCGGTTCTCGGCCAATAGGGGAGAAATGGACGCTACACGCCAGCCGGCGGCGGGACGTCGCAATTGAGATCGTAGCCAAGGCGCGGCGCGGCTTCCCGTAAGACGAGCCCGTACCATTCCCGCTGCCGCGGCGTGAAGCTGGCGACGATTTGCGGTATTGCCATCGGCTGCGCGCGCTGGTTGACGCGCTTGCGAATTGCTCGCTCTACCAGACCCGGATCGTAATCGATTCCGGTGAGATGCGCCAGTTCCCGGAGGCAGTGAGCCGTATCGGACATATCCTCGATCCGGATGAGGCGTACGCCGCGTTCGGCAGCCCAGGTTTGGCTCGCGAAGATGAAGAGGTCGTGCAGGAAGACGCGGTCGAGCGGCTCGCAGGCCGACATGTCGATGTCCCAGACCTCGCGCAAATCGGCATCGGTTTCGATTTCGGTGAACGATCGGTCATGGGCATAAGTAGCCAGCCGCGTGTTCAGCAGGCGCGCCGGGTGGCGCATCAGAACCGCGGTTTGGAATTCGCGCAGCGCCGCCGCGTGCAATTGCCAGATGGAGCCGACATCCCCGATAGCCGTATAGGCGCCGTGCATCGTGTCCCATGCCAGCCAATTCAGAAAGCGGAGGATATCGGCGTGGCCGTAGCTGCGCGCCGGGTAGGCGCGTGCGGCAACGCCTTCATGCGAACAAAAGACATCGGGATGGCTATTCAAGAGCTTGGCCAGCCAGGCGGAGCCCGTCGAGCCCATACGCGCAACCACGAAGCGGCGGCCGTGCGGCTGAAGATGGGACAAGGAGATCTCTTCCAGTATGGGCTGCGCTTGACGATCGACCAAAGAGAGCAGGGCAGGAAGGACTGGAGTGGCGGACACCGTTCAATAGACGCGCAAAGATACTCGACGTTTCACATTAAATTCAGGAATGTTTCTTTCTAATGTTGAATCCCTGCGACGGTCTCTGCTATCGGGCGCTCCAAAGCGCGCTCGCTGAGGGTGACGAAGAGCTTGCCAGCCCGGCGCTACTGTACTACCGGCCCCGCCGTGGGGTCCGCGATCTGCATCCCCATTACCAGCGTACGCAGCACTTCTTCCCACACGCGCTCGAGTCCCGCGGCCCGGTTCGACCAGTAATTCATCGAAATGAGGCAGAGTGTCGGTCCGCGCGCGAGGGCGACGCGGAAACGTGCGTCGCGTTTGTACTCGGCATCGATATATTTCTGTTGCAGCCACGCAATCTCCAGGTCGCCGCGCACCATGTTGTGGATCTCCGACTGCTCATACGCCTTGCGGTCCTTGCCGAGCGTCTCCCGCAGCATATCGTCGAGACACAACTCCTGAATGTGAGCGGCCGGCAGCCGGAAGATCGAAACCCCGAGATCGCAGCTTTCGACCGATGGCGGCCGGTCGTGAAGGTGTACCGCGCCCTCGTCCGGCTCGACGATCCAGTCGCTCGGGTAATCGAACCGCACCAGGCCGCGGTCGATAACGCAAATGGAATATCCGGGCTTGCTCTTCCAGGTGTGATTATCTTTGAGTTTGAGCTTTTCGACGCCCACATTCGTATCTTAACCTCACGGCGGGGCTCTTGAAGCGTCATAAAGTCCCTTTCGCCCTTACTGATTCGGCATCGATCGCGGCGCGGACCCTCTGGTAGATCTTCTGGCCCGAGACCGGCGCCCCCTGTTCCATTAAGAAAAGCTCGGCCTCTGGCGGATTCCGTGAGGCTGGTTTGGTTGGGCGAGAGGGGTCCGGAGGGACCGGCGCGGACCAGGCATAGGCGTTAAGATAAGAGCCCTCGGCCAGAATTCGGACTCGGGCCGCCGCTGGGTTGCTCGGCCGCCACTTGCTTGAAGCTAAATGGGACTCCTTGCCGGCGCCGCGCAGAATCGCGGACGGACGCGTCTGGCGTAACTTCGGTGCGGCCGTTAATCGTCCCAGCCCTGCCGCCGCGCAGAACTACTCCGAGATGGCGACTATATGTCAAAGTGGGATGCCGGGATGCTCCAACTGACGTGAGCGGCGTTTCACGGGAGGAATCTATCACGGCCCCCGAATTGCGGCCCGCGCTCGGAGCTGGATTATTGTCCGAGTGGCGCGTGACCCGACCGCGGGGGTCCGCTCGAGCCCCCACGACCCATACTTACGCGCTCCAACGTTTTCCATCCAGTTGGCTAACCAATTCTGGCGTAGAGAGTCTACTGAATATTGAGTAGAATGGCTACATTATGAATGAGAAGCTCGATTTGCTGCAAGGAACGCTCGATCTTTTGATTTTGCGGACCTTGCTCGGCGGCGCGGCGCATGGGCATGCGATCGCCAGGTATATCCAGCGGACGTCGGAGGAGCTGCTGCAGGTGGAAACTGGGTCGCTCTATCCAGCTTTGCATCGGCTGGAGGCGAAGGGGTGGATCGAGGCGAACTGGGAGTTGTCGGATAAGGGCAAACGGGCTCGGTTCTACAATCTGACGCGCGTGGGGCGGAAGCAGCTTTCGAGCGAACGGTCGAAATGGGATGCCTTCGCGCGCGCAATGGGATTGATCTTAACTGCGAATGAACGCCCATGACTGAGAATTTTCGAAAACTACGTTGGCTGTTTGCACGGCGGCGGCGCGAGGAGGAGCTTGAGGAGGAACTCGCGTTTCATTTGGAAGAAGAAGCCGAGGATCGCGGTTACGATGCGGCTCGGCGGAACTTGGGGAACCTCGGGTTGATCAAGGAGGATACTCGCCAGATGTGGGGATGGACTTGGGTTGAACAATTAATACAGGATTTTCGCTATGCAGCGCGGACGATGCTGAAGAATCCGGCGTTCACGGCGATGGCGGCGCTGTCGCTCGCGCTGGGGATCGGCGCGAACACGGCGATTTTCAGCTTCATGGACGCGCTGATGTTGCGGTGGCTGCCGGTGGGCGATCCCCAGCAGTTGGTGACGCTAAACTGGCACGCCTCGATTTCGCGATTCCGCGGGTCTGTGGTGCATAGCGGGAGTGGCAGCGGGTGGAAGGACGGCGACGGCGCCAGTTCGGGGATGTTTCCGTATCCGTCGTTCGACGTTCTGCGCGAAACAGGAGTGTTTTCGAACGTGTTCGGGTATTTTTCGATGCGCAGCGCGAACTTCTATGCGCGAGGGCGAGCCGAGGCGACCACGGGCGAACTGGTCACGGGGGATTATTTCCGGGGACTGGAGCTCCGGCCGGCCGCAGGACGATTTTTGGTCGACGATGACGATCGCGCTGGCGCGGCGCCCGCTGTCGTGCTCGGTTTCAATCTGGCGCAGCGGCGCTTTGGCGATGCGGCGAGCGCTGTCGGCGAGTCCGTCCAAATTAACGATCGCCCGTACGCGGTGGCGGGCGTAGCGCCGCCGGGATTTTCGGGGCTCGAGCCCGCGGAATCGCCCGAGCTGTACATCCCGCTGCACGTTGGCGAGGGCGCGCGGAGCTTCGATGGCGACCATTATTACTGGCTGCTCATTTCGGCGCGGCTGCGGCCCGGGACGACGATGGCTCAGGCCCAGGCGCGGATCGCACCGGTGTTTCATCGCTGGGTGGAACCGACGGCGGAGAACGATCAAGAGCGTGCGCACCTGCCGGAGTTGGTCCTGACGAGCGGCGCGCAGGGGCTCGATACGCTGCGGCGGGAATATTCGAAGCCGATGTTCGTGCTGCTGGCGATGGTCGGGTTGATTCTGGCGATCGCGTGCGCCAATATCGCAAATCTGTTGCTGGCGCGCGCGACGGCTCGGCGGCGGGAGATGGCGGTTCGGCTGAGCATCGGCGCGGGGCGATGGCGCGCGATCCGGCAGTTGCTCACGGAAAGCGTGCTGCTCGCATCCATCGGCGGTGCGGCCGGGATCCTGGTCGCGGTGTGGGGCGTACGATGGCTCACGCTGCTGCTTTCGAGCGGCGCCAACCCGTTGACGCTGAAACCGGATCTGAACTGGCACGTACTGGCTGGCGCAATCGCGCTTTCGTCGTTGACCGGACTGCTGTTTGGGCTCGCGCCGGCGCTGCAGGCGACGCGCGTCGACGTCATGTCGGCTTTGAAGGAAGTGCGCGCCAACGATCGGTCGCGAAGGGTCACACTGAGCCATGTGCTGGTGGTCGGGCAGATTGCGTTGTCGTTGCTGCTGGTGCTAGGGGCCGGGTTGTTCGTACGGACGCTTTCGAAACTCGAATCGGTGCACTTGGGATTCAATCGCGAGAACGTGCTGCTGTTCAAGCTTGACGCGGCGCAAGCGGGCCACAAGGCGCCGGAGATTTTTTCATTCTATAGGGACCTGCAGACGCGCTTCGGCTCAATTCCGGGCGTGCGAAGCGCGAGTGTGGCGCAGACGCCGCTGGTGGGTGAAGGATCGTGGTTCACGCCAGTAGTGCCGGTCGGGAAAGAGCCGGCGCCCGACGAGGCCACACGCGTGCTGACCGTCGGACCGGACTATCTGGCAACGATGAAGATTCCCTTGATCGCAGGCCGCGAGATTGACGAGCGCGATTTCGCGCGATCGGCCGCGGTTGCGGTAGTGAATGAGAAGTACGTGAAGGTGAATTTCGATGGGCGCACGCCGTTGGGGCAGCGCGTCGTGATAAACCCGCAGCCGGGGAAGCCGGCTCGCGAATTTGAGATCGTCGGCGTGACCAAGGATTTTCGCTACGGCGATTTGAAAGAAGAGCTGCCGGCGATCGCGTTTGTGCCGCTCAACCAGACTCCGTTCGGGCGGATCGGCGAAATGACATACTCGCTGCGCACGGCGGGCGACCCTCTTGCGGTGGTGACCGCGGTTCGCGGGATCGTGCGGCAGGCGGATGCGCGCGTGCCGGTCACGCACATCAAGACGCAGGCGACGATGATCGAGCAGACGATGACTCAAGAGATTCTATTCGCCCGGTTGTGCTCGGGTTTCGCGGTTCTGGCGCTGGCGATCGCATGCGTGGGGCTGTACGGAACAATGTCATACACGGTGGCGCGCCGCACGGGAGAAATCGGGATTCGGATGGCCCTGGGCGCGGCGCGCGGTCGCGTGGTGTGGATGGTGATGCGCCAGGTCGCGATCATGGGGGCGATCGGACTCGCGATCGGGCTGCCGGCGGCGTGGGCGGCATCGCGGCTCGTCAAATCGTTTCTGTACGGAATCAAGGCCGACGATCCGTCGTCTATCGCGGTGGCGATTGTGACGATGGCGATTGCGGTGCTCGTGGCGGGGTATGCGCCGGCGCGGCGGGCGTCGAGGATCGATCCGGTGATCGCACTGCGTTCGGAGTGAATTGGCTCGCGCGATCTCCGGTTCCACCCCGGAACACGGCCGCACCCGGCGGTTGGCCCGCAAGTCAAGTTGACGAGAAACGCCCTAACTGCCGCTCTGCGGAACCCGCGAGTCCAGGCCTCGTGCCGGAGGCCCCGCGGAATTCGACCTGATCGGCCTTAATCCAATCGTCCCCAATCGGCCATGCGCTCCATTTGACTGCCCGTGACCGGTGCCGTATGATCGATCAAATATCCCTTTCGCACATGCCCGACTCAGACGTTTCGCACTATCGCATAGTGGAAAAACTCGGAGGCGGCGGCATGGGCGTGGTCTACAAAGCCGAGGACACGCGGCTCAACCGCTTCGTCGCTTTGAAGTTTCTGCCCGACGATCTCGCAGGCAATCCGGGGGGCCTGGAGCGTTTCCGCCGTGAAGCGCGGGCGGCATCGGCCCTGAACCATCCCAACATCTGCACTCTTTACGATATCGGCGAGGACCGGGGCCGTACCTACATGGTGATGGAATTCCTGGATGGGCTCACGCTGAAGCATAAGATCGCCGGCCGTCCGGTTGAAACCGAAGCCCTCCTTACCCTCGCCATTGAGATTGCCGATGCTCTGGATGCAACTCACGCCGAAGGTATCGTCCATCGCGACATCAAGCCGGCGAACATCTTCGTGACGCGACGCGGCCACGCCAAGGTTCTGGATTTCGGACTGGCGAAGGTTGCCGCTAAAGCAGCTTCGGCCAGCGAACAGGATGCCACCATGACGGCCGGCCCCGATCCCGATCACCTCACCAGTCCGGGAGCCATGCTGGGCACCATCGCCTATATGTCGCCGGAGCAGGTGGGCGCCCTAGAACTGGACGCGCGCACCGACCTGTTTTCGTTCGGGACAGTGCTCTACGAGATGGCCACCGGCAGGATGCCGTTTACCGGCTCCAGCCCGGGAGTGGTCTGTGGCGCGATTCTTCATCGGGAGCCTGTCCCGCCATCAGAATTCAATCCGCGGATCGCTCCGGGAATCGAGGCGGTCATCCGCAAAGCGCTGGAGAAGGATCGCACTTTTCGCTATCAGAGCGCCGCCGATATGCGGGCGGATCTCCAGCGGCTCCAACGCGAGACGCAGAGCGGGCGCGTCGCCGTGAATTCCGGCGCATCCGCGCCGGCTGTGAACGGGAAGAAGCGCTGGCCCGCAATCGCCGCCGCTTCGGTGCTGGTGCTGGGCGCGCTGGCAGCGGCGGGACTGCACTACAGGTCTAAGCAGGCGAAGTTGCTGACAGACAAAGACACCATCGTGATCGCGGATTTCGCCAACAGCACCGGCGATGCCGTGTTCGACGACACGCTCAAAACCGCGCTCACCGTCGCCCTGAATCAATCTCCTTTCCTCAACGTGCTGGCGGACAGCAGAGTTGCCGCGACCCTTAGACTGATGACTCGCCCTCCAGGCGCGCAATTGACCGCGGATGTGGTACGGGAGGTTTGCGAGCGTGCCGGGAGTAAGGCGTATATTGCCGGATCGATTGCCAGCCTGGGGACCGAGTACGTTCTCGCCCTTAAGGCGGCGAATTGCCAGACCGGCGACACACTAGCCCAGGAGCAGGCCACAGCGTCAGCCAAGGAGAAGGTGCTGAACACTCTCGGCGAGGCTGCGTCCAAACTGCGTCGCGAATTGGGCGAGTCTCTGGCGACGGTTCAGAAGTTCGATGTGCCGCTCAATCAGTCCACCACGTCTTCGCTAGAGGCGCTGAAGGCACTCAGCCTGGGAAGGAAGCTGCGCGTGGAGAAGGGCAACGAGGCGGCTCTGCCATACGCCCAACGCGCCATCCAACTGGATCCGACCTTCGCAACCGGATACTCGGCCGTCGGATTGGACTACTATAGCTTGGGGCAGATCGGGCGGGCGGACGAGTACCTGACCAAGGCCTTCCAGTTTCGGGAACACGCCAGCGAATGGGAGAAATTGCAGATTGGCGCCAATTACTATCGAATGGTGACGGGCGAACTTGGAAAAGCGGCGCAAAGCTATGAGGAAATGTTTGCAAGTTACCCACAAGCCGTCACCAGGACCACTGGTTTAGGATCGGTCTACTGCTACCAGGGGCAATTTGCGAAGGCGCTGGAGGTACGCAAGAAGCTGGAGCCTTCGGTAATGCGCTATGAGAACTTAGGCAATGCGCTCCTCGGCTGGCAGCACCTGGACGAGGCCGGCCGGATCCTCCGGGAGGGACAAGCGCGAAAATTCGACGGCCTCACGCTTCACAACGCCCTCTATGGTCTGGCCTTTCTCGCCGCCGACTCTGCGGCCATGGCGCAGGAGCAGCAGTGGTTCGCGACCAAACCGGACGTGGAACATTTCGGCCTTTCCCTGGCGTCCGACACGGAAGCCTACGCCGGGCGGCTGCGCAAAGCGCGGGAGCTGACCAGACGGTCCGTGGACTCCGCCATACGCGCGGACAGCAAGGAGACCGGCGCTATATGGTGGGAGAACGCCGCCCTGCGCGAAGCGGCCTTCGGCAATTCTACGGAGGCGCGGCAGGCGGCAGCCGCAGGATGGAAGCTCTATCCGGACAGCCCCGCGGTAGCCGTCGAAGCAGCGTCGGCGTTCGCCATGGCCGGCGATGCAGCCAAGGCCGGACCGATAGCCGCCGGCGTCAACAACCACCATCCGCATGACACCCAGATTCAATCGCTCTGGCTACCCGCGATCCGGGCGCAACTGGCGCTGAATCGCAAGAACCCGTCCGAGGCCATTACGGACCTGCAGCCGGCCTTGCCGCCCATCGAGTATGGCCAGATTCCGTTCGTCGCCAATCTGTCGTGTCTTTATCCAACATACATTCGAGGGCAGGCCAACCTTGCGGCGGGAGATGGCGCCGCCGCTGCGGTCGAGTTTCAGAAAATCACGGACCACAGCGGTCTGGTCTGGAACTGCTGGACCGGCGCTCTCGCCCATCTCGGGCTCGCGCGCGCGAATGCGTTGCAGGCGAACATCGCGCATGGCGCCGAAGGCGATACCGCCCGGGTCCGCGCACTGGCGGCCTACCAGGACTTCCTCACGCTCTGGAAAGACGCCGACTCCGACATCCCAATCCTCAAGCAAGCCAAGGCGGAATACGCCAAGCTGCAGTGAGCGCTCGAAGACAATCCCTGAACTTCGCCGCACTGCCCGCGCTTCTGTCATACAGTGGGCGCGAACGGTCGATTGGGGATCGAAGCGGTATGACGAAAGCTCCCGCGGAGCGGCCACTTGGACGGAAAACGCCCATGTCGTACAAGTGGTCGGGGCGGGCTGAAAACAGATCGCCCGCTTTATCGCGAAGCTTGCCAAGCGGCGTTCTGCGATATGACGTGCCGCCAGGCACGGCCCCATCGTGTGGGTGCGGTCCACACGGGCCAGGCGCCAAACAAGGGCGTACGCCCCACAATTGCAACCAAGTAAAATAGACGGCTATGTGGCTTGGCATCGATATCGGAACCGGAGGCTCGCGCGCGCTGTTAGTGGACGCGGAAGGGCGCGTGCGAGCGGGCTATACGGCGGCGCATGAAGAGATGCGCATGGAGCGTCCGTTGTGGGCCGAGCAGCGGCCGGAGAACTGGTGGGATGCGGCGGTGACGGCGGTGCGCGGCGCGCTGGCTGCCGCGGGCATCTCCGGCAGTGACGTGAAGGCCATTGGGCTCTCCGGCCAGATGCATGGGCTGGTGATGCTCGATCGCGCCGGCAGCGTCATCCGTCCGGCGTTGATCTGGTGCGACCAGCGCTCGCAGGCGCAGGTGGACGCGGTACACGCCAGGCTGGGCCGCGAGAACGTGCTGCGCTACATCGCCAACCCGGTGCTCACCGGCTTCACGCTGCCCAAGCTGCTGTGGGTTCGCGACCATGAGCCGCGGAATTTCGAGCGTGTCCGCCAGGTGCTGCTGCCGAAGGATTACGTCCGGTACCGGCTCACGGGCGAGTATGCGTCGGAGGTTTCGGACGCATCGGGCACGGCGCTGTTCGATGTGGTGAACCGGCGCTGGTCGTTTGAGATGGTGGATGGATTGGGCCTCGACCGCTCCATTCTACCGGTATGCCGCGAATCGAGCGACCCGGCGGGAACCATCACCGCGGAAATTGCGGAGTTGACCGGCCTCGCCGCGGGCACGCCCGTGGTGGGCGGGGCGGGAGACCAGGCGGCGAGCGCCGTGGGCAACGGAATTGTGGAGCCGGGCATCGTGTCGTGCACCATTGGCACTTCGGGCGTGGTCTTCGCGCACATGGAGAAGGTGGCGTACGATCCGGGCGGCCGCGTGCATACGTTCTGCCACGCCGTCCGCGGCAAATGGCATGTGATGGGCGTGACGCAGGGCGCGGGCTTGAGTCTGCAGTGGTTCCGCAATCAGCTTGCGCCGGGCGCGGATTACGACGCTCTCACCGCGGAGGCGTCGCGCGCGGCGGCGGGCGCGCAAGGGCTGTTCTGGCTGCCGTATTTGATGGGCGAGCGGACGCCGCATCTCGACGCCCAGGCGCGCGGCGGATGGATTGGATTGACTGCCAGCGCTACGCGCGCCGATTTGATCCGCGCCGTGATTGAGGGCGTCTCGTACAGCCAGCGCGATTGTCTCGACCTGGTGGAAGCGCTGGGCGTGGAAGTGAATTCCGTGCGCGCTTCCGGCGGCGGCGCGAAGAGCGCGTTCTGGCGTCAGCTGCTGGCGAGCATTTTGAACAAGCGCGTAGTGACGCTGGAGACGCAGGAAGGGTCGGCGTACGGCGCCGCGCTGCTGGCGATGGTGGGCAGCGGCGAGTTTGGCAGCGTGCAGGAAGCCTGCCGCGCGGTGATTTGTGAGACGGATTCGGTGTCGCCCGATGGCGATGCGGCGTTTTATGCGAAGGCGCATCGCGTGTATGCGGGACTGTATGGCGCGCTGAAGCCGGTCTATGCGGAGATCGCGAATCTAACCTAACTATAACTACCGGCTATTGCACCTTTTGCAGCAAGTCCTCGATTTGGGTCTTCTCGTAAGCCGTTGGATTGAACTTCAGCGCGCTTAGCAAT
The DNA here is from genome assembly GCA_003135055.1 of Bryobacterales bacterium. Taxonomy (GTDB): domain Bacteria; phylum Acidobacteriota; class Terriglobia; order Bryobacterales; family Bryobacteraceae; genus PALSA-243. The sequence goes on from PLDF01000190.1 coordinate 11,735, forward strand.
TCGCTTTGTGCGCGAACCTTGTCGCCCTGCTGGGCGTACGCTTTCGCCAAATGATAGCGATAAGTGGATGAATTAGGCACCTTGCCGACCAGATCCTTAAATATGTCCACCGCGTCGCCGCTCAGATTCTTCTTGAGATAAATCCATCCCAGGGTATCGGAAACTTCAGGGAGGTTGGGCAGCATCTGTTTGGCTCTTTGCGCCATGGTCAATGCCGTATCCAGATCGCCGGCATCGCCGTGCTCGGCCATCAGAAAGGCGAGATTGTTGAGTGAAACGGCGTTGTTCGGGTCCATTTTAACGGTGGCGCTATAGACCTGCTTGGCTTCAGGCCACTTGCCGGCGCTGTCCAAAACGAGACCCAGCGTGCTCAAGATGACGATGTTATCGGGCAGAAACTTACGGGCGTCCTCAAGCGCGCTGATGGAGTCTTGCAAATCGCCCTTGCGGCGATAGGTTTCGCCGATCCGCATATAGATATCGCCGCGAGCCTTAGTGGTCTTATCCAGGCCGTTCAAGACGCGCTGAAAGTACCCGATAGCCAGATCGTAGCGGCCGGCGCGGACCTCGGTGTTTCCAAGCGCAAGCTGGACGTCGAGACGGTTCGGCGCCTTCGCCGCTTCGGCTTCCAGGGTTTTGATGGCATTGTCCGGCTTATTCTCGGCCATGTCGGTTTCCACCATTCCCATCAGCCCCCGTGAATTGGCGGGATTCAACTCGTACGTGCGCTTAAAGGAATCGTTGGCGTCTTTGTACTTGCCCTCGGCTAAATCCACCACCCCCAACTGGAACAGAACGTCGGGCGAGTTCGGGTTCTTGACGAGCATGGCGTTCAGCAGCGACCGCGACTCGGCATACTTCTTCTGCCCCAGGAAGGCGGCCGATTCGATGAGTTGGGCACTTTTGTTTTGCCTGTCGAGCTTGAGAATTTCCTGAGCCGATTTGAGCGCGGCGTCGAAATCGCCGCGCGTTACCAGCAGTTGGGCCAAAGCCAGACGAGCCAGCATGTAGCTTGGATTGAGTTCGATGGCCTTCTGAAACGCCTGGCGCGCCTGCTCCCACTCGCCTTTGGCAATGTGCGCGCGTCCCAGATTGTAGCGGGCTACCGGGTTGTCGGGAGAGCGCGTCACCACCGACTGCAATTCCGCGAGCGCCCGATTGATGTCGCCCTTGTCGAGCAGGAAACTGGCTTCGAGACTGCGCGCGTCGCTGTCGTTGGGATTTTCCTTCAGGATTTGCTGGTTCACTTCGGCGGCTTCGCCACGCTTGCCCTGCCGCATGAGCACTTCCATCTCGCTCTTCTGGTACAGAGCCTTGCGCGTGGGGTCCTTGGTCATGCCTTCCTTGTACTCGCGGATGGCGGAATCGGGATCTCCCAGTCTCAAGTAAAACATGCCCACTTTCTCGTAGGCTTGGGGGTAGTCCTTGGCGTGCGACTTGATCTGCGCCAGAACGTCCAACATGTCCTGGCGGCGGTTTACCAGCGAATAGTGCATGGCGAGCGAAGTCAGGTACGAGTAGTTCTTGGGATTGTTCTGAAACGCCAGTTTCAGGAGCTTCTCGGCATCTTCCTGCCGCCCCTTCTGGTGCATATACATTCTGTACAGCTCGGTGTACGCCGCCTGCTCGGACTTATCCTTTTCGATTACTTTCTTGAAGTACTGCTCCGCGCCGGCTGCGTCCCCTTCCAGCTCGAGGCCGCGCGCCAATTGCATCATCACGCCCGGCTCGCCCGGTTTGAGCGATTCGGCCGTGCGGTATTCGGCCAGGGCGGCATCCATGAGCTTTTTCCCTTCCTCCCGCCCCGCCCGTTGCAGCGCCTGGAGGGACCGTACGAAGTTCAGATCGCCGGACATGCGGTGAGCGTCGAACGAATTGGGATCGTGCGCCAGCAATGCCTTGATGTTTTGTTCGGATTCCGCCAATTGCTGCGGCTCATGCACCACCGCAAGATAAATATCCGTCCACTTGATGAGGGCATCCCAGCGATCGGGCTGGTCTTTCGGCAGCAACTCTACCGCGCGCCGAAGATTATTCACGGCGGCAGTGAGGTTCTTTTGCTTCAGGAACGTCAGGCCGAGCTTATAGTAAGCCGGTCCGTACCGCTTGTCCTTCTCGAGGGAGCGCCTGTACATGATACTGGCTGCTTTGTAGTTGCCTTTATCGAAATACTTGTTACCGATATCGAGATAACGCTTCTTAGCGACGTTGGGATCCGTATTGCAGGAAACCAAGGCCACAGTTGCGGCCAACACGAGAGCGACGGCACGAAATTTACGCATGGAATTTCTCACAACTCTAACACTTTATTACGGATATGCCTCAGACGCTATAGGCCCAAGCGTATACTCCGAAGCACTTACATATTATAGCAGTACTCGTATAGCAAGGCCGATTTCGAGGCCGGCCGGAGTGGTCGCACGTTAGGGAAAATCCAGTACAAGTGACCGATCTGTGGACAAACACTCGTTACCCTTCCCAGCGGAAAACGGATACCGGCCCTCAAGCTCGATCGCCCGCGACGCCTGGCGGCGATGCATTCTCTGGTACGCTTCGCCAACATTGCTGCCAGGCGGCAGCTTTGCTACCGCGGACCTCTACTCCCCGGCGCCGGACGCTCTCGGCATAGCCGCACCGCAGTACTCCTTGGCCTCGCTCCCGTATGACCCCAGTTGCGCGCCAAAGGTCCGGTCGCGAAGGTCCCGCGCGCCCGCCGCTATCGAACGGTTGGCAAGGGCTGCCTCGGCGACCACGTTCTGGAGGACAGAAGCGCTGCCAACTCGATCGCCAGTATCATCGAATCAGTGACGATCCGGATGCCCTTTGACCGCCATCGGTCTCAAGATTGCCGCCTGAGCGCCGGAAACGAGAACCAAATTTTCGTTGGAGCCCCTATAACGGGAACTAAAGCTTCAGCCCCTTCAAATACTCCCGGAACGGCCCGCCCAGGTCGTGGCGGCGCAGCGCATACTCAACCGTGGCCTTCAGGAATCCCAGCTTATCGCCGGCGTCATAGCGCGTCCCCTCGAATCGGTAGGCATAGATGGGCCGGCTGCGCCCCAGGTGGCGAATCGCGTCGGTGAGCTGGATTTCGCCGCCCGAACCGGGGTCGATGGCTTGCAGCGATTCGAAAATGTCCGGCGTCAGTACATAGCGTCCGATGATCGCCAGGTTCGACGGCGCCTCCGAAGCCTTAGGCTTCTCCACCAGGTCGCGGATGCGGTACACGCGGTCGTTGCTGCCGTTGTGCATCACCGGGTCGGCGTCGATGCAGCCATAGGAGGAAATGCTCTCGCGCGGCACCTCCATCACGGCCAGCACCGGCGTGCTGAAGAAGTTGTAAATGTCGAGAAGCTGGCGCAGGCAGGGCGTCTCGGATTCAATCACGTCGTCGGCCAGCACCACCGCGAAGGGCTCGTCGCCCACCAGCTCGGACGCGCGCAGCACGGCGTGGCCGAGGCCCAGCGCCTCCTTCTGCCGTATGTAGGCGACGTTGATCATGTCGGTAATTCCGCGCACGATCGCCAGCAGATCCTTCTTCTTGCGGCTCTCCAGCAGATACTCCAGCTCGAAGCTGACGTCGAAATGATCTTCAATGGCGCTCTTGCCGCGCCCCGTCACGATGATGATGTTCTGGATGCCAGAGTGAAGGGCTTCCTCTACGCCGTACTGGATGATGGGCTTATCGACGACCGGCAGCATCTCCTTGGGCAGCGCCTTGGTGGCGGGTAGAAATCGCGTGCCGAGTCCCGCGG
>PLDF01000163.1 GCA_003135055.1 Bryobacterales bacterium
GATAGAATGCTCTTCGTTAACGGGGCGCTGTGGGCCAGTCACGCCGATGTACTTAGAAATGTCAGCGTGGAAAGGGCCTCTTTTACTTACCGATCTCGACGATTGTGAACGAGCCCGGAACCACCGCGCCCTGAGCGCCGCGCCCGCGGCCTCCGCCGGGCGTTGGCGTTGCGGATGGCGGCGGCGCCGGTCCACGCTCCTGGCTCATGGTAAAGATGTGGTTGGTCTTACTGTCAAACGCGATTGTGCGCGCGCCGTTCATGGTCTGGAGATTCTGCTCCACCTCGAAACTGGTGGGGCTCGTCTCCTTGACGATGGTCAGCGTGCCGTTGCCTTGCGTGCTGTAAGCTTCCTTAGTGGATGCGTTGAAAGCGGCGCCGTCAGAGCCGCCAGCCAGCGGCAGACTGGTAAAGATCTTGCCGTCTTTGGCGCTCAGAATCACCATCATCGGCTGCGCCGGTTGGGCCGGCGGATTTCCCGACGCCCCGCACGCCGCGAACAGCACATGATTCTTGGCATCGATCGCCAGCCCGTTGCATCTGCCCTTGTCGCCGAAGGGATAGTGCGCAATCGTCTTCATGGTCTTGACATCAACCGCCGCGACGCTGCCCTGCGCATCCTGCATTACCACATAGAGCATGCCTTTGCCGTCGCCCACGCCTTGCTCCGGCACGCCCCCCAGATCGATTTTGCCCAGCACCGTGCCGTCTTTGGCGTCGATGACCGTGGCGTCCTTCGTGGGATGACTGAAAACGTAGACCCTTTCGTTGGACGGATCGAAGTAGATGCCGTCAGGTTGCGCGGCGCCCACATCAATGGTCTTGATGAGCTTCAACGTCTTTGTGTCGAACATTGACACCTGGGGATGGTCGCTGGTGAAGCCGTGGCCGGACTTCGGATCGACCACACAGCCATTCCCTCCGACGCCCGAGACCTCACCGGCCGGCTCGAGCGTGTCGAGATTGAAGATCGTCAGCCGTTTCGGGATCGCCGGCGCCTCGGGTGTCGTGTCCGTGGCCGCCACAGCGCGCGTCGCGCCGCGCGGAATACACAGGCGGCGTCCAGCGGCGTCTGCATAGATATAGTCCCAGCCGCCCTCTCCGCCAACCTTGGCCATCTTGAGCACCTTGTACGGGCCGTTTTCTTGAGAAATGCCAGCTGGAGCGAAGGCCGCGATTACGGCTGCAAGCGTGAAGCAAACTTTGCGCATGGAATTGGTCCGGATCGAGTATATCAGCTTCGGCTTGGCGCAATGCTTGTCATCGCAGCTCATCGCAGCGCCGCCAGCTTGGGGTTCACCGCGGCGAGCTCGTGCCGGTGTCGATCACGCAGCCGGAAGGTACTCTTTCTGCGTAACCTCTCCGCTTCGGCGAGGAAGCGGAGACTAACGATATGGATACTTATCTGGCCAATCTCTAGACGGCCTCTCACAGCTCGTTCCGAAGCCCGTGCGCTTTGGTTGGTGTGCCACGGTTCGTCAGCCGCTGGTCGTCGAAGGCGCCTGGAATTCCGTCGGGGCCGGGATCGAGGATGGAGACAGGCGTGAACGCCTGGGCTGGCACACCAGTATCAATGGCGGCGATGCGATTCTTGTCGTCGCGGCGGAACATGTGCACGCGGTCCGATGTTACCCGATTCGTTTTTGATTCTGGTCGTCGGGAAGTAATGCGGCAGGCTCGCAACGATCTAGGCCGAAGAACTTACGGCGAGCCAGGTACAACGGAAAGGACTTCCCGCGAGTAATGTCCCTGAGCTGCTTCTAACATGAGGCCCCCCCAAGTTTGGCGCCCCCAGCGGACAACAAGAAGGTGCGCGGCGGTCCGTCAATTCCCGGTTGCCATGGTGAGCCCGTGCAAATGGAACGTCGCTCACCGTGCCGGCGGGAGCGAGACATTCTCGGCCACGTACAGCATGATGGAGATCCTGCCGGAGTTTTCGAGGCGATGATACTCTAGTAGTGCCGCGCCGCCATCTTTTAGCGGGGTTCTTCTGAGCGGCACATTCTTGTCGCCAATTTTTAGCCGCACATTGTCGAGTCCGACCTGCATCGTTTTATCACCGCCGGTGAAGCTCGCGTGGCCCCACGCTTTGGAGCCGATGGGGGCTACGATGACGCCGTCCACTTGAATATCCTTAGCCAGCATGAAGGCGACCGGTCCGCCGCTTTCCGCAGTCTTTGAACTCCAGTCGTCCACTGAAATCAGCGAGACCGGCGTTCCGTCGGGCAGAATCCGCCGGGAGAGTCCCGCTGCGATTTTGGGCACGTGGGTGGTGAAACGGCGCAGAACGAACTCATGGAGCAGATTATTTTCCGCCCGGCCGGCGAATCCGAGCAGGACGTCATCAGCGAGTTTCCGCACGGGCCGCGAGGTGGATGGATAATACAGCGTAGAAAGTTCGTGAGACGCCATACCTCCCAAAACATCGGAATAATCGAACTGCCAATTCCCGTTATCGCCCTTGGCTAGGAATGCGGTTCCTATGGCGTAGAGCGCTCGCGAGCGGATGCTGCCGGTACCCTTATAGAAGTAGCGGGGATCCTGGTGAAAGATCGACTGCATGACCACATGGCCAATGATGACACGACTTACCCGGTTGGCGTATTGAGCCCCGAAACGCTTCGCGTAGCCCTCCGTCCCCTGGCCGAATTCAGGATAGCGGTTCCGCGCCTGTTGGATTCCCGCGGAAATGCCGGTGCCAAGGAGCGAAACCGGATCGATGATGGTTTTCCAGCCAAGCTGAAATTTCTGCGCCGCGGTCAGCGGCGCCGCATCCTGCGCATAGCTGACTAAGAAATCCGGAAGCACGCCTAACAGACGCTGCTTCTCCTCGGTTTTCAGTTGCTCAGCGGCAAGCTCGTGCTGCGGAAGAGTCACAACCACCGAAGAGGACGCGGCAGCCACCTGCAATACGGCGGAAAGCAACGGCGGATTGTCGCCCGAGGCGACCGCCATGCTGGTGGTCCAAGCTGCGAATCCAGAGGCGGCGATCGTAATCTTGTAATTTCCGGGCTCCACGGCGGAAAAGCGGAAAGACCCGGCTTGGTCCGTGATCGCTGTACGCTGACTTGTGGAGGCGGCAGTTTCCAAAGTGACAATGGCGCCCGCCACTGCCGAGCCGGAGCTGTCCTTCGCGGCGCCCTGGATGGCGCCGGGCGTGCTTCGTTGTGCCTCCGCAGATTGGGCGGATGCCAATCCTGGAATAAACATCATCCAAAGCGCCGCCGCCAGGCACGGAAGCATTGGGCGAAACGTCCATGGCCGCACCTCGTTCGCTGTTCGACTTAACCAAACGGCGATCCGTAATGTTGTCATCTGATCGATTGATACCTCAACGTCACCCGGAAAAGGCGCTGTTTGCAAATGACGCGGCCCATGTGCGGCCGGTTTCAACGTAATACTGATGGGTTCACAGGCATGCTTAACCAAACGGCGATCCGTAATGTTGTCATCTGATCGGTCTATATCAACGTCACCGGGCGTGTTGGGCGCTATGCCGATTCGACTTCGCGGCCTCTTCGATGTTGCGCTGCGTAAGCAGGGCGGCGATCGCCTCTTCCTTTTTCCGCCCAAATTAGTTTCCAAAGTGACAATAGCACCCGCCACTGCCGAGCCGGAGCTGTCCGGGCGCTGCGCTATCTCCGAGACTGGGATCGGTGGGAAACGGGGCGCCTGGAGACATCTGCCGCCCTCGCTCCGGGAACCGGTCGCGCCGTGTGATCTCTCTCGCCGACTACGGCGTGGAGAAGGCTATGGCGCTGGCTGTTCCGCATCGTTTCCTCATCGGCGCGCCGGAACCAGTGGTGGTGTCCTCGGCGCCGCCGGCACCCCAATCAGCGGTCCGAAAACGGCGTCCGCGCGGGGCTGCCCGTTCTGACGATTGCGCCGGGCGCTCCGATTTTTGACAGGCTTGGCCACTTAGCGCTAACTTTTTAGCACATGCTGGAACGAATGCGGCGATCATCCTGGATTGTATGCATGGCCCTGGCGGCGCCCCTGCTTGCACAATCCACCCCGCAAAAGGCATTCGATGTCGCTTCCGTCAAAGCGAACAAGACGCCGAACCCTCGGCAGACCACGAATGTCCCTCTGGGACCCGGAGACGCTTATACGCCCACCGGAGGTTATTTCTCGGCGACCGGTGTTCCCCTGCTCACCTACATCGCATTTGCATACAAGATCCAGGGCAACCAAATACCAGCGTTGCAGAGCCAGTTGCCCGAGTGGGCAGTTACCGATCGGTTCGACATTCAAGCACGGGTGGAAGGGAATCCCGGCAAGGACCAGATGCGCCTCCTGATGCAAACTCTGCTTGCCGACCGGTTCAAACTCGCGATCCACAGAGACACCAGCGAGGCTTCCGTGGCCGCGCTCGTGGTTGCCAAGGAAGGAAAGGTCGGCCGCAGATACAGCCGCACCCAGCCGATTCACCCTGCCCGTTGGACGCTGCGCCGGGTCGGATCGGCGAAGATCCCCGATTCCCGTTGCTTTGTGGCGGACTCTTGCAAATGCCACCGAGTGTGCCCGGACGCCTCCACTTCGGTGGGCGGAACGTCACCATCGATTTCATTGCGAACGCTTTGAGTCCGGGGACCACGTCGGGCCGGCCTCTGGTGGATCGCACCGGTCTCAGCGGCAAGTTCGATTTCAACCTGGAATGGACGCCGGTGACTAATGGACAAGCAAAGCCCGGGGAGGCGCCGCCTGATGAGGCCGGACTCACGTTCGAGGAAGCGCTGCGGCAGCAACTCGGGTTCAAGCTGGAGTCGCAGAAAGTCCCGATACCCGTTCTCGTGCTCGATCACGTAGAGCGGCCTTCTCAGAATTGAAGAAGATCGCATCAACGTACCGCAGACGTGTGTTGCGCCCTGATCGGGTGAAGTAGTCCGGCTGCACCACGTCATCCGGTGATCGCTCCCAGGCCGGCCAAGACCGTTGGTCAGTCGTGGATTCTTACGCCTGGAGTCCGTCCCATGACCAGTGTGGGATGCTGAGGCCGTTCGGAACATCATCGGCGGACTGGTGGCAGCGGGACATCGTTGTCGTGGTCGCCCAGGCGAAGTAGTCGTGCAGCACCTGTCGCAAAGCACCGTCGTTGGCTAGTCCGACATCGGCCAGAGCCTGGTCGAAACAGGCAATCGCGCGGCGATCCATATCATCGTGCTCCCCGTTCCCGCTGTGCATCTTGACAACGGTGGTCTCGTCGGCATAGGAATCGGAATACGTGGGCGGGCCACCGAGCGCCTCGGCCCAGTAAGCGGCGAGTCGCTCGACATGCTGGGGGTGGAAGCCGTGGCTGAACGCATGGGCGACCACGTCGTCGGCCATTACCCGGCGATGCCAGGCGTCGGCAAGACGGCGCAGGCCGTCGTTGCCACCCGCCGCCTCGAAGACAGTTCGCATGCATCCATGATGACAATCCTCCCGTGTCTATGCAATACGATGGCCCCGGCGAGTTCAGTTGGGCGGAGCCGTCCGATGGGACCCCGCAAAGTATGGCTCGTGGCTTGTCGCGCAACGTTTCCCGACCATCGTCTCGGGAACGCTACCGATATCTGGTCTTAACGCTATCGTGGAACCAGCGACCCTTAACGCGGAAAGGGCGAAGCTCCCTCACCGCCATACCAGTCGTATTCCACCGTGCGTCCATCGATACGCCAGCGGCCGGGCGTGGTGGTGTCCAGCCAGTCGAGCGGCTCGGCAAGGTCGCGCACTTGAGCGGCGGCTGCGAACGCCCGTCGAATCGCCTCCTTCGACTCGGCGTTGACCGCCGCAGGGTCGGGGGAGACGAAAAGCGCGGTCCCGCTGCGAGCTACCAGGTCGAGCCAGCGTGCGGCCAGGTCCCAGGGGAGCTGAGGTGTGACGGGCGCGCAATCGGCGTCGAGGTCGAAGAAGGCGCGGTGCTGCGGGCCGCGAAACGCTAGCGTGTTGACGCCCATCCTTCGCGTGCGGTGGAAGTCACGGCCGCTGGTATCGTCGCCGGTGCGCTGCAGTTCGAACAGACCGGCGGACAGATGTCCGAAAGTATTGCAGCCGATGACAACCGCGTCCCCGGCCGCCTCCCGAATCGCACGGTAGAGCGCCAGCGCGATTTCGGCAGTGGTGCGGGAGCGGTTGGCGAAATGCCAGCCGGTTTCGGTCAGGTCGGCGCCCATCGAGGAGCCCCATCGGCCCAGCAGATCGAAACTGGTGTAGTCGTGCTTGATCAGTTCAAAACCCCACGAAGCCATGCGGCCAATGTCCTGGCGGACGGTTTCGAGCGTCTCGGGCAGGCTCGGATCGAGCGTCGCGTTACGGGCGCCAGCGCGGGGCCGAAGGCGGTCGGTCGAAGGAACCTCGGCAGTGGTGCACAGAGGGCGCAGCCAGATGCCAGGACGAACGCCCTGCCTTTTCATGGCCGCGGCTAGCCCTGCCATATCGGGGAAGCCGGCGTTGCCGCGCTCCCAAGGGCCGGCGGTGTTGGTCGGCGACCAACCGTCATCGATCACCATGAAGGGCCGGTTTGGCCCGGATGGTGCGAGTTCCCCCATCAGGCTGGCATCGCGCTCGATGGCAGCGGCCGAGCAGTTGCGGCCGTAGGCGTAATACCAGTTGTTGCCGCCGTAAACCGGTCCCGAGGGTAGGCGCGGCTGAGAGCAGAGCTGGCGGCAGAAACGCTGCGCGGATCGGAAAGCGCTCTCGTCCGCGGCCCCGCGGCGGACTCGCACCACGGCGGCTTCCAACGTGCGGGGACCGAGGCGAACGGCAGAGCCTCCATTGCGCAGGTCGAGCCACAAGGATATGCCTGCGGGGTCGGCCTGCCAAAAGGCGAAACACGAGGCCCCTGCAGCGACGCCGTAACCGTGCGTGGCGCGGCCGTCGAAAGCCAGAAAATACCATGGCAGGATGCGCTCACCGACCACGCCGCGCCATTCGAGATCCCCGTAGCTGCGCTCCCACTGGTCATTGAGGATGCGCCAACGCTCCGGCACGGCGGCCCGCCAGCGGAGATGTAGGCGGAGCAGCGGGGTTTCCGGAGCCTCGATGCGGACAGGCATGCCGCCAGCGGCAGGTTCGGTTTGGACGGAGATACCGGCGCCGTTCCATCGGCGGCCTTCGCGTGCGAGTGGAAATGGGCCGCCTTCGAGGAACGCGATGGCGAGGTCGGGCGGGCGCAGGATATCGACATAGCCATCAGTGGCACGCACGAGCTGCGCGGAAGCGACGGCGGGCAAGCCAGCCGAGAGGGCCAACATGTCACGGCGCGAGAGGATCGGTGAGTTCACGACTCCATTGTGCCAGGGGACGAGCGGAGATCGCGGATTGGTCCGGACTGCCGGATGATCGGCTCCTGCAGTCGGAAATGAAGCAGGTCCTTGATCGGATCAAAGCCGGCCAGTTTATAAGCGTGGTCCCCAGCCACCGGTTACCTTTCGATAATACGAAATAACGCCGCCAACAATTCCGGCAGCGCGCCTCACGCTACGTCGCCCAGGATCTTCTTCAATCTGTTTTGATCGCCATATCGGCGTGGGCGATTCGGCAGCGGGCCGCCCGAGTCGCCGGCGCCGAGGCGGCGTTTTCTCTTCCGCAAACGCTGGCTTTTTGGGGGCAAACGTTCTGTTGGTCTCGCAATCTGCCTCAGGAACGATATACTTCCATGGGGATCGGCGCCGAAAAAGAAATTCCGGCTGGAACAGTCATGACGGCGGGAAAAACGACAACGGGCTTCGGCTGGCGCATCTACGGCCTGGGCGTAATGGCGCTGGGTCTAGCCTGCCTGGCGTTTGGGAACTTCGACCCGGGGCAGCCTGTGCCCAGGAACCTTCCCGCTCGCACCGCCCTAGCCTATGCCGCCGGTGCGTTCATGGTCGTCGCGGCCGCGGCCGTCGAGTGGCGCCGAACCGCGGCTTGGGGCGCCGCGGCGCTCACCGTCTACTACGCGCTCTTTGTCGTCATCCTGATGAACGGCCGCCTGCTGCTCACCGATTACGCCGTCTTCGTCACCTACGAAAACATCGCCATGCAGCTCGCTATCGCCGCGGGCGGGCTGATCGTCTACGCCACCACCGCCAGGATCGATGCGGCCATGGCCGCGCGCCTTACGCGCCTGGGCCGACTGGCATTTGGGATCTGTGCGCTGGTATTCGGCGGAGCGCATTTTGTCTATATGAACAACACCGCCTCGTTGGTTCCCAAATGGCTGCCGCCCACGCAAGAATTCTGGGGTTATGCGACCGGGGTTGGCTTCGTCGCGGCGGGCGTTGCGATCCTGACCGGCGTGCAGGGCCGCCTCGCCGCGATCCTGGTGACCGCCATGCTCGCGTCCTTCGCCCTGCTGGTGCACGAGCCGATGCTCCTAGCCGATCACTCGAGCCACTGGAACTGGACCGAGAGCGCCGTAAATCTCGCCGTCATTGGCGCCGCCTGGGTGGTGGCGGACTCGCTGGCGCCACCGAGGCGCTAGTTCCCTGGCGTCGGAGTAGGGCCTAATGCGATGCTGGAAGACAAGTGACTTGTCCAAAGTGCAAGGTCCCAATGAAGGAAGTTAAGGGCCACATCTATCACCGGCAGCGGAAGTGGAAGTGCCCGAATTGCAACAAGGTCAAGATGCAGAAGCAAAAGGAGACGACCGGATTTTGACTCCCCCTGCGGGCTAAATCACTACCGATAACACAATGGCGCACAAGCTCAAGGCGCTCGTGCTCGACAGCGTCTCCTCCCCGATCACCAAACGAGTGTGCAATCTCGGGCTTGACGAATTCTTCGCGTGGTTTGGCCAGGAGCCGCGGAACGGATTCACCAAGGCCACGGTTTGCGCTTGGCGCGTAGCGTTGGAAGCCCGCGGGCTGGGCGCGGTTTCGATCAACGTGCGGATAACGGCGGTGCGCAAACTGGCGGTCGAGGCCGCTGACAACGGGCTGCTGGCGCCCGAACTGGCCAGCGGGATCACGCGCGTGAAGGGTGTTGCGTCCAAAGGCGTACGCCTCGGCAACTGGCTCACCGTCAAGCAGGCGCAGACGCTGTTGAATGCCCCGGATGCCAGCAAAACCAAAGGCCGACGCGACCGCGCGATCCTGGCGGTGCTCCTTGGCTGCGGATTGCGGCGTTCGGAGTGCGCCGCGCTCAACAGCTCACTTATCGCGAGAGTCTCCGCGACATTGAGGCCTGCTTGGAGTCAATGAGCGGCAAACTCTACCATATGGGATTCCGTAGCCGGATTGCGCGCTCGACGTTGGCAGACGCGAACGAGGCTCACGACTGGCGCATCTTCGCCGACTTCGCACAGCATCTGATCGCCACCGCCCGACCTTTGTACGCCGGTGATCCGATGGGTGTCGACTTGGATGCGAGCTTGTACGCGTTAGACTCCACCGCCATCGACCTGTGTCTTTCGCTGTTTCCCTGGGCTCGCTTCCGGCGGCACAAGGCTGCCGTCAAAATGCATACGCTCCTGGATCTGCGTGGCAATATCCCAACGTTTATCGGCATTACAGACGGCAAAGTGCACGACGTCAATATGCTGGATGAGATTCTGCCGGAGGCTGGTGCGTTCTACGTCATGGACCGCGGCTACGTGGATTTCGAGCGCCTCTACGTCTTCACGCTCAGCGCGGCCTTCTTCGTTGTGCGCACCAAGTCCAACGTGCTGCTCCAGCGCCGTTACTCGCATCCGGTGGACAAGACCACTGGCGATCGATCCGATCACACGGTAATCCTGACTGCCATCGATTCGGCTAACGCTTACCCGGGAAGTGTTGCGGCGCATCAGTTATCTCGACGTGGAAACGAAAACGCGATTCACGTTTCTCACTAATAACTTCACTCTTCCGGCACTTACTATAGCGCAGATCTACAAGTCACGCTGGCAGGTGGAAGTGTTCTTCGAGAGCTCGACATGGTGCACTCCTTTGGATGTCATGGAATTTCGAGGATCAATTGAGCTGGATCGACCGTTGGTGGGGTCGCTGGTTGGTTCCGTTCGGCCACGCATCGCTCGACATCCGCGCTTTGCAGTGTCCAGGGTGCGCCCACACAGGCCTCTGTCGCTGGCAACTCTTTCAAGCGAATCAGCCGCAAGACAGTGGTTGGAGTGACGCCGAGGGCGGCGGCAACTTCGGTGACGGACTTCTCGCCGCGCGCCGGCCGCTCTCCCTCACGGTAGACCGGAACCCCATGGTTGTTGCGCAGCGAGCAGATACCCTTCGCCGTCCAGACCTGTCCGTGTGCCGAACGGCGTTGATTCCGATTCAAGATCGAGGCGATCCGCGCGTCTGGTTCGATCCGCGCCAGTCTGCGAACGATCTCCACAAGATCATCGCCGGTTACATACCGATGCCGGCCGGCGCCAATCTTCTGGAACTCTACCTGCGTGTGATCCCCGCCTCGCCAATGCAATACGAGGCGTATTGTCTCGTCTTCACACGTCGCGATGATCTCTTTCAGGGCGATACGAAGGAGGCGTTTCTTGTGCTCCGGCAAACTATGCGGATCGTCCCAGAGTATGGGGAGATCCCGCGCGAAGGACAGCAACTCCCGTTTCTGCGTATCGGTGAGTGGGTGCTCGCGACCTCGTTGCAGCGTCCCGATCTCAGCTTCAATCTGCGCCTCGCTGGTCAGCGCTTGGTTCCAGCGGCGTTCGAGCTCCGCCGCCACCAGCCGATTCGCCGCATCCACTGCATCATACTGGCGCCGGGCGCGTGTCACTTCATAGCGCGCGTGCTCTAATGCCATGGCCTTCTGCTGAACCCGCTCGTCGCTGGACCCTTGCAAAGACTCGATCGCCTCGATGGCCGCTTCGATGCCGAACGTCGCCAGCGATCGCAGCAGTTGCTCCGGCACTAAGCGATCGGCACGGAGCCCGCCGAACATTACGCAACATGCTACGATCGCGGTTGAGAAGATACCCGGAGCACTGATACCTAATCACGTGTGGCCCGGGATATTGCGCCAGCAACTTGGCTCCACAATGACCACAGCGCAGCAACCCAGCGAGCAGTGCCCCGCCGTGCTTGACTGCTCCGCGCACCGCGCTGCCTCTCGCATTGTCGTTGTTGCCGATCCTGGTCTGATTGCTCTGATAGACATCCTAGTCAATGTAACTCTCGTGATGATCCATGATCAACACCGCCCAGTCCTCACGACGGCGCTGCACCTGTCGACGGACCTGCTTCTGCCCGTTCTCAAGCCGAACCACCGTCTTGCTGCGCCCATACGCATATGCTCCAGCGTAGACCGGATTCTTCAACACGCTGAGCACCGCGTGGCAGCGAGCGGGCAACCAGACAACCGCGCGCGCCTCCTCTGTCCCGCGAACGACCGGCAACTGAATATGCTGCTGATCAAGCCAGAAATAGACTTGCCGCACGCTGCCCAACTCCGCGAATTTTCGAAAGATCAAATCGATAGTGGCACTGACCCTGGCATCCGGATCTTTCTCAATGCGGCCGTCCGATCCTTTGACGTAGCCGACCGGAACGCGTCGAACCAAGGCGCCCCGCTGCGCCTTCTGCAACAGTGCCGCCTGCGCACGCTCGCGAAAACTCGCGACTTCCATCTCGCTGATCGTGCCCTTCATGCCCAACAATAATCGATCATTCGTGAGTCTCGGGTCATACACGGCTTCGGCGTCGATCAGCAGCGCGTCGACGACGCTGCAAAACTCCAGCAGGGTATGCCAATCGCGACCATTGCGCGCCAACCGTGGCGAGGACCTGGGCGAGTTGCCGGAATGTTTCCGAGCTACTTGCACGATCTCCGCCGGCAAGGTTTGGGTGATGCCATTCCTCAAGCTGTAACAATTGAGTCATATCAGGAAGAACGCTGATGCGCCGTTCTTGGTGAGTGGCAAGCAATTGGTCGCGCGCAACCTCGGATATGAAACGGCAGACCTCGAAAGTCCGGACTTGAGGCGGCTGTTCGAGATTCACACCCACGCGCGCGTACTCATCCAGCGACGGCAGCTGCCATGCGAATCCGCGTATAACGATTTCGCTCGCATCTTCGGCGAGCATCTCGCCGTTGCCGGCGTCTTGCCATGCGCCTGCGGCGATGGGAAAAACGAAGCGCGAGTCATTATGGGGGTTATTGGCGAGATACCGATCGTAAGAATTCCCGCCCGGTGTACCCATCAGGCGTGTCGCGGCCATGTAGCCGGCTTGCAAAAGTATGTATGTGCGTGTTTGGCAATCGCGAGCGTGGCGAGAATCCGAATACCTCAATCACCATCGCCCAGTCCGATACCGAGCGGTAGAGCGAAAGACGCGTTGCCGCAAGGTACACGTATCCGTTGTCGAGCATGGGGAAGGTGTAGGCGTCACAGCAGCGATCGAGAATGGAAAGGATTCGGCCCGAGTCGAAGGACACCTTACACACCCAGTGTTCGCCTACCGCGCCACAACCTTCTCCGCAGCCAGATTCTCATACTCATCGAGCACCCGCACCGCAACCGTATGCTCGCCCGGCGCCGCGTCGAGAGTCAGCAGGTAATCGAGATCCGGCGAATCCGACAGCTTCGTTACCGGCGCGGCCACCGTCCACTCGCCGCCGTCCAGCGAGTATTCGGCTTTAGTCACATTGCTCAGCGCGTCCGCGGCATGCCACCGAACTTCCAGCTTGCCGCCGGTGCGCACCGCGGTCAGACTGGTGATCCGTGGCGGCGTATTGTCGATAGTGAAGGGGTCGCTCTCCATCCTCGCCGTTAACGCTTCGGCCGGCGGGTTGCCCGGCGAATCCGACGCGGTAACCCGCAGGCGGTAATCGCCGTCGGGAAATGCCGTGGAATCCCAAGAGATGTATTTCTCCGCCACCTTGTCTTTCAGCAGCTTCCATTCGGTCTCCTTCTCGCCGCGTATCTCCACCGTGTAGACCAGCGAATCGCCGTTCGGATCGGACGCCAGCCAGCGCGCCCCAATGTAGCCCTTCGCGAACATCATGGTGGGCGCATTTCCTTCCAGGGAAAACGCCGGCATGGGCGTATTACTCTTGCCGATCGGAGGAAGACTCAGCGTGGGCGACGGCGCCGAGAGCGAAACCAGAGGCGCCACCGGCGCGGGGAATTTGTAATTCGCGGGAGTGACCTCGATCTGTTCGACGCGCGGCTCCACGTTCTTAGCGAGATACGCCACGTCCACCGACTCCAGCTCCGGCGTGCGGCCGCCGCTATCCGCCGTGAGCGTCGCCTTCCATTGCACGAAGCGCGCCGCGGGCGATGCGATGCGCCCGCCTTTTGGCGCGATCACCGCGTCCGACCAAGGGCTCCAGTTCTTTTGCGGCTGATCCAGATTGCCGCTGCGCGTTTGAATCGCCACCTGCCCGCCGTTCAGGCGCGCTTCGAAACTCACGCGGCCCCACAGCGAGTACATGGAGGAATCGAACACGTCGCTTTCAATCGTGCCTTCATGCTCAAGGCCCGGGCCGATCTCATACACCTTGCCCACATTGCCTGTGGCCGCATAGAGCTGCCCATCCCGGCCTTTCTGGAACGCGGTGATCTGCGTCGCCGGCATGTTCAGCAGCGTGGTGTAGGATGTTGGCCCTTCCACGCGATACACGTTGCCATGGTTCCCGGCGCCCAACAGCGCGCGGCCCTGGCCGTCGAACGCGATGGCATAGACCACATCCTGCGCATTGCTCCAGACCTTCATCGGATTGCCGTTCGGCTCGAGGCGGTAAACTTCACTGCCGCCGTTTACCCCCGCCGGCGTTCCCACCGATGGTGGTGGAAGGGCAACGGGACGCGCCGCCCCCGCGGGAGCCGCGGCTCCGGGCGCATTGACGATTGCGGTGGCCGGCGGAGCCGGAAGCGGCGACGGAGCGGAAGCCGCCGACGACGGCGCTTTGGTTCCCACGGCCGCGGCATAGATCGCGCCATCGCGCCCAACCGCCACGGCCGTCACTTCCGGCTTCGACATCTGGTACAACACGAATCCCTGCCCCAGCGCCTGCCCCAACCCAGACTCCTGTGCCGGCCCCTGGGTTGATCCACCTGTCACGACGCGCATCACCAGGCCGCCGGGGTCCGTGCCGACGATCAAATTATCGTTCGCGTCCACCACCATGGAGCGCACATGCGTCTCATCGGTCTTGAAGAAGACTTTGCCTTTGCCATCCTGACCCACGCGATGGATCTCGCCCGGATCGCCGGTGGCGATGAACAGATCGCCTTTGCTATCGAAAGCCAGCGACCAGATGTATTTTGTCTTGGGGTCGTAGAACACTTCGGGCTTGGCATTGCCGGCGATGCGGTAGACCTTGCCGTCGGGCGACGTGGCGGCGTACACGCGGTCGCGCGAATCCACCGCCAGCGCTTGAATGCCCAGCGCGTCCAGGTCGGCCAGCATTTTGCCCTTGCCGTCCGGCGGAATGCGGTACAGTTTCGCTCCCGATCCGCCTCCGGCATAGAGGTTGCCCTTGGAATCCTGCGCCAGCGCCCAAAGATACGCCGATGAAGTATCCATCAGCTCGCGCGAGTGCGGCCCGAGACTCAGCAGGCCGTCGCTGCGCACGGAAAGATTCTTGATCGTGCCTTTTTCGAACTCGGCATAATCGCCCTGCGACCACGTCCGGGTCTGGCTGGCGAAGAGCGCGGCGGAGGCGGCGCAAACTATCAGGGCCGCGCCGCATTTCAGTTTCGTCATTTTGGTTTCTTGGGTTTACT
This sequence comes from Bryobacterales bacterium, assembly GCA_003135055.1. Taxonomy (GTDB): domain Bacteria; phylum Acidobacteriota; class Terriglobia; order Bryobacterales; family Bryobacteraceae; genus PALSA-243. Next base: position 14,638 of record PLDF01000163.1, read on the forward strand.
TCCCGCGGTTCTATTTCACGTGCAACCGTAGCGTATAACTGCCGCTCACCACGTAATCGAATGGCAGCGAGGTCTGCTCGGTGGCCGTATCCGGACTGGTCAGCATGGCGCGGGTGGGCGCGCGTCCCGCCTGGATCACGTTCAGCACGGACGAGGGCAGGCTCGGCAGCGTCTTATCGTCCACATAAGCCGTCGGGCTCGCTTCCACCAGTGAAACGTAGAGCTTGTTGTTGGTGCGTTCCTGGTTGATCAGCGATACCGTTTCCGGCAGATCCATATAGCGGTTCACAATGCCCGCGATGTTCTGCATGCGGTTCAATGTTTCCGCGTCGCTCAGCAGAATGCGATGATCGCCGCGGGCCAGGCCGTCGGGAATCTTCACCGTGAAATTGCGCTCGATCGCCTCGCCGCGGTAAGGGCGCAGGAAGACTTTGAGCGGTACTGCGTCGCCGGGCCGCACGTCGGGGTCGGCCACCCAGGCATTCTCGATGGTCGCCACGCGGCGCTCCGGAATCAAGTCCACTATCACGCTGACGCTCTTCACATCGGGCGCGGCCAGGTTGTTCAGATACAGCTTGTTGAACTTGTCGCCGAACCAGCCGGCCAGCGCCATCGGCGCGGGCATCATCTCGCCCGAGGTCTGCATGTTCGAAAGCGAAATCTGGTGCTGTCCGCCCATGTCCACTTTGCCGCTCAGCCGGTAGGTGCCCTCGTCGGCGAACTCGTTCAATTCCGAAAGCGAGTTGTAGAGCGATAGCATCATCAGATAAGGCGTCCACTTCTGCTGCACGAACACGTTCAGGTGGAAATCCTTCTCCCGCACTACCGCGTTCTTATCGTTCAGCGACCGCACCTTCATGCTTACCGGAACCATGTGCGAAGTTGCGCCCAGAACGCCTTCGATGCCGCTGTGGCGATCCTGGCGCAGCGCGCCCACCACGTCCGTGGCATTGATCATCTTGGTCGGCTGATAGCTCGACGCCATGGTCATCAGCACTTCGCCCTTCGTCATAGGCATATCCATCGGGCCCAGATTGAAGAACGGGTGCCCGAATGCCAGCACGCGCTTGCCGTCGTTATAGCTCACGGTGCCGGCGCCGCTGATGCTCATGTCGCCATCCACCAGCACGCCCGCGATAGTGTCGCCCGGATTGAGCGAATGTTCCCAGCCCGCCACCGGCTTGGTGGTCTGCAGCGTGCTGCCGGTGGTCGACCCGCCCTGCGCTACCGCGATGCCAAGCTGCTGGAACAGCGGCGCAAAATCGCGCAGTACGCTTTCGTGGAAGCCGGCGAACACCAGCGGCGTTTCAATTGGAACCATGGAGGAAATCTGCTGCGGCAGGTTCCGGCCAACGCCCGCCGCAACCAATTGCTGCAGCATTCCCATTCCCTCCGGCGCCGCGACCTGCCGGTTTTGCGCCACAATCTTATCCGGCGTCTTGGCGTCTTCCGGCCGCGACTTATCGAAATCGTTGATCTCAAGCATTAGCTCGATGGGCGTAATGCCGCAAATGGCGTCGGGCGAGAACACGCTCATGCGCAACGCCACAGCGCCCACCAGTTTGCCATCGATATAGACCGGACTGCCGCTCATTCCCGCGGCCACGCCCGAGCGGATCGCCTTGCCGCCCATCTTGCCGACGATGATGTCCTGCTTCGGCCCCCACTGGTTCTTGTAGATGCCCACAATCTCAATGGGAACCGGCTCCGGCTCCGTGCCTTGAAACACGGTCCAGGCAACCGCCTTCATTCCAGGCTTGATCTGGCTCTCCGGCATAATCTCGACCTTGCCGGCTTTCGGACGCGTTAAAGGCGTGTCACCCCCGATTAGGGGTGATGCTGCGGCCGCAAATCCAAGAAGGATCGCAGCGGTTCGCAATTTCATGTGGGTTATCCGCTCCAGTTGATCTATATTGTACTATTTCGACGTTTTGCGCACCCGTCAGGTTCCAGTCACAGGACCTGCAAATATCGCATCTCTATGATTCGCAAAGCAATCTTCGTTTTCACTGGGCGGCGCGCTTTTGTCCGCCAGTTACTATGGAGACGTGGAAAGAGTGGGAACGTGGAAAGAGTGGCAACGTGGAAAGAGTTGTGAGAACCGATCGCGCCTATGCCGTGGCCGGAGCCGCCGCCAGAGACCTGAATAACGAATTGACGGTGATTCTGAGCAGCGTCTCGGACTTGCTGAAAAGCGTCGACGAAGGCGATCCCGCCCATATCCGTTTGCTCGAATTGCAGGGCGCCGCGCAACGGTGCGTGTGGAAAGCCGCCGGGCTGCTGGAGTTCAGCGCGCGGCGGGGATTGCGTCCAAGCGCGGCGCCCCTCGAGAGCCTGATCGCCGAATAAGTGGCGCGGGCCCATGGCCTGCGCTATCCCGAGCCGCTCCGCGCGCTCGGCCTTCGCCCCGGTAACGCCGGCGGTCTTTGCCGCCGGTGCTTTTTGCTGCCGGCGGTCTTTGCCGCCGGTCTCTGCCGCCGGTGGTTTTTCAAGCTCTCAAGACCAGCCGCCTATCGTAGACTGAGAATCAAGTGCGCATTCTCGGCATTGAATCTTCGTGCGATGAAACCGCCGCCGCCGTGGTGGAAGACGGCGAACGCGTACTCTCGTCGGTGGTCGCCTCGCAGATGGCGACGCACGGCAAGTATGGCGGCGTGGTTCCGGAGCTGGCTTCGCGCGAGCATCTTCGCGCCATCGTGCTGGTGGTGCGCGAGGCTCTGGAATCCGCGGGGACGACGCTCGACGATCTCGCCGCCATCGCAGCCACCGTTGGACCCGGCCTGGTGGGGTCGCTGCTGGTGGGGCTGACGTACGCCAAATCCCTCAGCTTTGCGCGCGGCGTGCCGCTGATCGCCGTAAACCACATCGAGGGGCATATCCACGCGGTGGTGATGGAAGCGAAGCGCGATGGATCGCCGGTCCAGCTGCCCGCGATGGCGCTGGTGGCCAGCGGAGGCCACACGCATTTGTTCGAGGTGCGGGAGGGTTTCCGCTATCGACTGCTCGGCAGGACGCGCGACGATGCGGCGGGCGAAGCGTTCGATAAGGTGGCGAAGCTGCTGGGCTATGGTTATCCGGGCGGGCCGATTATCGACCGTCTGGCGCCGCATGGCGACCCAAAGGCCGTGCGCTTCACCTTCGCCAGGATGAAGGGCAATGCCCTCGATTTCAGTTTCAGCGGCCTGAAAACAGCGGTGCTGCGGTGGGTGGAAGCGCGCAATATGGAGGCGGAGATCGCCGCGAGGCGCGCTTTGTTGCGCGAAAATCCGGTCCCTGCGGTCGAAGAGTGGCTTGCGGTGACGCCGCGGGCAACGCGCGATTTATTGGCTTCGTTTCAACACGCGGTGATTCACGAATTGCTGACGCGTGCTGTCGCGGCGGCGGAAAGCATCGGCGCGCGGGCGCTGATTATCTCCGGCGGCGTGGCTTGCAATTCGGGATTGCGCGCGGCGGCACAGGGCATGCGGCTGGCGTATCCGGTGTATTTTCCGTCGCCGGGCCTATCGACGGACAACGCGGCTATGATTGCGGCGGCGGCTTTCCCGAAGTTGGCGCGGGGCGAATTCGCAGCGCTGGACGTCAAGGCGCAGCCAAATCTAGCATTGGCGTAGCTTTGTAGGGCGGACTTCCTGGTCCGACCGGGTCCCCCTGGACCCGCTCTTCGCCCAACGAAATCGGCGCGCGGCACTATGACAAACGCATACTACGCAGCATCTTTCCACGTGCAGCCTCACGTCATGGATCGCCCTAAAAACGGCGGTTGGCGCCCCGTCAGATGAGTTTTCTCCTTCAGCCGCAAGTGTTCGAAGCAACGGCAGTTGTCACCCATTTTGCGAAATGCGCGGCAGTTGAAAATCTAAGCAGGTCTAGCCTAGGACTTGCCAGCCGCGCTGACTGTCAAGTGCCGTTTTTAGGATCAAGCCCTGCCGTCCGTGGAACATCAACCTCCTGGTCAGGTCCGGCTACCGCAAATCGTGCGAAGCTTCTGACTCGGATTTGGATCGCATTGGACGGGTTTGGACGGGTGGTCTCTCTTGCCAATGCAAGTGAGCCTGCTGTAGCATAGAACGGTGCGCCGTGTACCAGCGTTCGCCCTTTTGGCAGCGATCGGCTTCTCGCTGATTGCGCCGGGCGTATTGCTGGACGCGGCATCCAACCTGCCCGCCTGCTGCCGGCGCAGTGGAGCGCATCGCTGCACGATGAACATGGATGAGGCGGCGTCTAACTCCGGAATGCCGGCCCAGGCGATTCGACAGACGTGCCCCTCGTTCCCCGTCGCCATCGCCGCGCCCGCGTGTGCCAATCTCGCGCTGCCGAGGCCGTCCGCGGCGGTCTTCGCCGCGCTTCTCAGTCATCCATCGATTCAATTTCAAACTGAAGCTCGCTATCGCGTCTCCTTCAGCCGTTCCCACCAAAAACGCGGACCTCCAGCCATCCTCTCCTAACCATCCACAAGAGCTTCGCGCCGCGAGTCACAGACCCGTTCAATCCGGCCCTGCCGGCGGCGGAGCTTTCAGGCCGCTCTTTCGAGGCATGCGCGAGTCTTCGCACCCGGCCAGCGCCGGCTGAAAGCCGGCGGCAGCCAAGGGTTGGCTGCCCCGCAATTTTTGCGGTAGGGTCGCCGGTATCGAAAGTAAGTGGCATTGGGATGCCATTCTGTGCGCCGGTTGCCGACCGCCGCTGTCGCCGCATCGGCGAGACTCGATAGCCGTTTCTAAACATCCCCGGGTAAGACTAAGTTTACTCGTGCTCTGTCACTGCCGGAACAGGAGAGTTGAATGCAAGGAAGTCGAATTGTATCTGTCGTCGTATTCTTTCCGCTTCTCATAGCGAACGCCGCGGAACCGGCCACCGTGCATGGCGTCGTGCACGATCCTGAACATCGTCCACTTCCGGGCGCCGCGGTCGTGCTCCGGAATTCCGCGTTTTCAAAAACCGCCGCCGCGGATGCCAACGGCGAGTTTCAGATGAGCGATGTTCCCGAAGGCGGGTACACGATCGCCGTTTCAGCCCAAGGTTTCCGGCCGTTCGAGCAACAGATCGCCGTCGCCGCCGGAAAAACGCCGGTGCTGCACTTGCAACTGGAGCTCGCGCCGGTAAGCTCCAGCATCGAAGTGTCCGGCGCCGCTAGCAAGCTCGATACGCAGACATCCACCGTGCAAACCGCGGTCGATTCGCGGGAAATCTTTCACACGCCCGGCGCCGATCAGACCAACAGCCTGGCCATGATCACCGATTTCACGCCCGGAGCCTATATGGTTCATGACATGCTCCACATGCGCGGCGGTCATCAGGTGAACTGGTTCTTCGATGGGATCCCCGTCGTCAATACGAACATCGCCGCCAATGTCGCTACGCTCATCAATCCGAAAAATGTCGAAGAGCTCGAAATCGAGCGCGGCGGATTTTCCAGCGAATACGGCGACCGCACTTACGGTTTCTTCAATGTCGTAACTCCGTCCGGCTTTGAGCGCGACCGCGAAGCGGACCTCGTCCTATCCGCCGGAAATTTCTATTCAACCGACGATCAGTTCAACGTCGGAAGCCACACGCCCCGCTTCGCCTATTACGCCAGCGTCGATGGAGACCGCTCCAACCTCGGTCTGGCGACGCCGGTCTCGCAGGTGATTCACGATCGATTGAGCGCCACTGGCGGATTCCTTTCCCTGCTCTATAATCCCAGCTCGAAGGATCAGTTTCGCTGGATCGCATCGCTGCGCGAGGACCATTACCAGGTTCCCAACGATTCGGACGCACAGGCCGCCGGCATCCGCGACCTCGACCTCGAACGCGATTACCTTGCCGGTTTTCATTGGACGCACAGCTTCTCGGACGAAGCGACCTTCACTCTCTCCCCATATTTCCACTACAACAACGCACATGACCTCGGCGGCGCCGGCGATACGCCTTTTGTACTTGACGACAACGTGCGGTCGAATTACTTCGGCGGGCGATCCGCGCTGCAAGTGCAGAAGAAGCGCCACAACGCTCGCATCGGAATCGAGATCTGGGGCCAGCGCGACAACACGTTCTTCGGCCTTACCGAAAATCCCGGCGGCAATGTGTTGAATCAAACCGAGAAACATTGGGCCAATTCGAACGCGCTGTTCCTGGAAGATCAATACAAGGCGGCCTCGTGGCTTACTTTCGACCTCGGTCTTCGTCTCACCCATTACGCCGGCTTGGTGAACGAAAACGCCGCGGATCCCCGTCTTGGCGCCGCGATCCGAATCCCCAAACTCAAGTGGGTGCTGCACGGCTATTACGCGTATTACTATCAGCCGCCGCCCCTCGACAGTCTCGCGGGCCCCGCGCTTCAATTCGCCGTTGCGCAAGGCTACGGCTTCATTCCGCTTCACGGCGAACGCGATATTCAGCACGACATCGGCTTGTCGATACCGGTGCGCGGGTGGTCGCTCGACCTCGACGACTTTCACACCAGCGCGCGTAATTTTCTGGATCACGACGTGATCGGCAATTCGGGTATTTTCATCCCGCTCACCGATCTGGGCGCGATCATCCACGGCGCCGAAGTCACTGTGCGTTCGCCGAAGCTTTTCAAGATCGCGCAGTGGAGGGTTGCGTATTCCAATCAGATCGGGCAAGGCATCGGCCCCATTACCGGCGGCTTGCTCGAATTCGCCTCGTCCGGCAATTTTCTTCTCGATCACGACCAGCGAAACACGCTGACATCCGTTTTGTCGTTCAGCTTGCCCGGCCGCTGGTGGATGACGCCCGCCTATCAGTTCGGCTCGGGATTTTTAAACCAGGATGGTCCCGCGCATCTGCCGCCCCATTCGACGTTCGATTTCGCTATCGGAAAGAGCATCGGCGAGAACTGGAGCGTCGCCGCGAACGCCGTCAATGTCGCTAACACGCGCTACCTGCTCGACACTAGCAACACGTTCGGCGGAACGCACTACATCAACCCGCGTCAAATCTATGGTGAACTGAGGTATCGATTCCATTTCTAGTTCTGCCTCAGCGAGCCTGCAGCCGCCTTGCAGGCGGCCCGGGAGTTTCTACATCCCGGGCGGGTCGGAGGTGGGACAGACGATTCGGTTTACGTCGTCTGTCTTTCGCGAGGCATGACGGACCACAGAAGGCGACGGTCTGTCCCAGCTGTTCTTTGCGCCGGGCCGGCCGCCCCACAATGTAAGTGGCATTGTGGATGCCATCCTGAGCGGCGGCTGCCAACCGCCGCTCTCACCTGCGAGACTCGATGATGGACTCACATTCCGATCCCGAGCTGTTCGAAGTGGAGATGCAAAACGCCTCTGCGGATGTATTGGATCGCCGACTCCCGGAGCGCCGCTATATAGCCGCCGCCGCAGCCGACCGCAACTGCGACACCACTTCCTTCGACCTCTCCAGCAGCAGTACGTGTTCCGCGCCCGTGCCCACAAACCGCATGCCGCGCTCCGTCCAAGCCTGCGCCATGGCCACATTGCGCACCTGAATGCCGGGCGTCACGCCGTGTTTCCGGCATTGCTCGATGAGCTTTTCCACGGCTGAAATCAGCTGGGGATTCTCGAACTCTCCGGGGATGCCGAGCGCGATCGATAGATCCGCCGGGCCTACCATGGCGATGTCGAGCCCTTTGAGCGAAAGCAATTCGTCGGCGCGTTCCAATGCCGCCCGGGTTTCGAACTGCACTACCGAAACCGTGTTGCGGTCCATGTGCTCGATAATCTCCGGCATGGTGTGCGTTTCGTAGCCGATCATAGTCGGATTCACGCCGAAGCCGCGTTTGCCCACCGGCGGATAGCGCAGCCAGCTCAGCGCTTCTTCGAGGGCCTTCGCGTCGTCCACGCGCGGCAGAATGATCCCTTGCGCGCCCGAATCGAGCAGCCGCGCGACCAGCGAATAGAGCAGCTCGCACACGCGCACCAGGGGCGTTATGCCCGCTTCGAGCGAGGCCTGGATCATGTCCTGCACCGTCTCCAGGTCGAAGGCGCTGTGCTCCATGTCGATGAAGACGTAATCGAAGCCGGCAGCGGCGAAAGTGCGCGCGACTTCGGGCGACCGGTATGCCTGCAACATGCAGCCGAATACCGTTTCGCCCTTGGCGAGGCGTTCACGGGCGAGGTTGATACGCATAGTGCTCCTTCATTTTGGCGATTTTCAACGAACCTCTATGCTACCAGCCGTTCCGTGATATTCTGTCGGCATCTGCCTATGACTGTTCGCTAACGCAGTCCGCGTTGCAGTTTAACCCCGCAGCCGAAGTGTGTCTAGGCATAGTTTGTCTAGCAGGAGCGAACAGTGAATCTGGAATCCCTTGGCGCCGATGCGCATGTGCATCGCGCCTTTCAAACGTATGCCGCGCAGGGCCTTATTTTGGCGCGCGTGGCCGTTTCCCATCGCGATTTGTATCGTCTTTATGCCGACGCCGGCGAAGTGGCGGGCGAACCTGCCGGCGCACTGTGGCATCGCAGCGCGGATGCCGCCGCCATGCCCGTGGTGGGCGATTGGGTGGCGGCGCGAATCGTCGGTCCCGCGCAAGCCATTGTGGAAGCGGTGTTGCCGCGGCGTTCGTGCTTCGAGCGGCGCAATCCCGGTAAGCGCGAAGACCGTCAGGCGATCGCCGCCAACATCGACTTGGTGTTTCTGATCTGTGGCCTGGATGGCGATTTCAACTTGCGCCGCCTGGAGCGGTATCTCACGCTCGCGGCCGAAAGCGGCGTGCCGCCGGTCGTCGTGCTCAACAAAGCCGACCTATGCGGCGATGCGGCGGCCCGCGCGCGGGAGGCGGCCGCCGTGGCTGGTTCCAATCCGGTGGTCGCGCTGAGCGCGTTGGAGGATGGCGGAATCGAGCCGCTGCATGCATTTCTCGGGTCCGGCCGCACGGTGGCGCTTCTGGGCTCGTCAGGCGTTGGCAAGTCGACCATCGTCAACCGGTTGCTCGGCGGAGAGCAGTTCCTCACCGGCGCAGTGCGCCAATTGGACGGCCGCGGCCGGCACACCACCACGCACCGCGAGCTGGCGCCGCTGCCCGCGGGCGGCGCGCTCATCGATACGCCCGGCATGCGCGAATTGCAGCTTTGGGCGGGGCAAGGGAGCGTGGATGAAGTCTTCGACGAAATCGTTACGCTGGCGGCGCAGTGCCGCTTCGGCGATTGCACGCATGCGGTGGAACCGGGCTGCGCGGTGCAGGCCGCGTTGGCTATCGGAGCCGTCTCACCGGACCGCTGGGAGAGCTACCGGAAACTGCTGGGCGAAGCGCGCCGCCATGAGGCGCTCGCCGACGCGCAAATCGCGCAGGAACGCAAACGCAAGCTCAAGCAGATCATGAAGGCGCATCGCCGGTTCTATAAGTCGCAGCGATGAACCGGCGCGTGGCGCGGGCCCATGACCTGCGAGGTTTGACCAAGCCGCAGCGCGCGTGCGCGAGTTGATCGAGCGTCGAGGCGAAGAGAGTATCTCTCCGGTCGAGAACGGGGAGCTGGAAAGAGTATCTCCTCAAGCATCTGATGATTATGGCTAAGGCGCGCGCAGCTTCGCCTGAAATCCTGTGGAGCTCCGCATAATTGAGTGACAGCAGTTGTGGGGCAGGATGCCATCCTGCGCGGTGGTTGCCAACCAGTTGCCAACCGCCGCCATCGCCGTATTTAGCGAGACTCGATAAGGCTCTGCGTGTGCCGAATGGCCATTTTTGCCGGCCCGCGGCTTGTATCCGGCGCAATGCATGGAAGGGCTCCGATATCGCCAGCTTCGGGTGGGAACCGGGGCGGCTTGTTCCTCTATTTCATCCGCGGCGCGATCTACGGAACGATCGCTTTCGGCTTGAGGACGGTGAGATCGTTCCCCTTACGGAAACGGCTGCTGCAACAGTACGTCTGCTCCGGCTTAACCTGCACGGCCGCCTGACGGAGCGCCAGGCGCTGTCCCAACCTGGACGTCATCCCCGCGGAAATCGATGAACGGTTGGTCGTCGTGGCATAATTCCAAGTATGGAAATCACCTGGCTGGGTCACGGAACGTTCCATTTTCGCCTCTCCTCGGGTCAAGTTTTTCTCATGGACCCGTGGACCGAAAACCCAAAGTTCCCCAAAGGCTTCGAGATCGATCGCGTCGACGCCATCTGCGTCTCGCACGGGCACTTCGATCACATCCACGACGCCGTGCCGCTGGCGAAGAAATTCTCGCCTGAAGTGGTCGCAATCTTCGAGGCCTGCGTTTGGCTGGAGTCGAAAGGCGTACAGAATACGCGGCCAATGAACAAGGGCGGCTCGCAGCAAGTGGCAGGCGTGACTGTCACTATGACGCACGCCGTGCATAGTTGCGGCATCCTCGACGAGGGGAAGATCATTTACGGCGGAGAGGCCGCGGGCTATGTGCTGCGCTTCGCCGACGGGCGTGCGCTCTACTTCGCGGGCGATACCAACGTCTTTTCCGACATGCAGCTGATCGAGCAGCTCTACCACCCCGAGCTGGCGATCGTCCCGATTGGCGATCTCTACACCATGAGTCCGCATGAAGCGGCCGCTGCGTGCAAGCTGCTGCGCCCGGCGAAGGTGATCCCCATGCACTTCGGAACGTTTCCTGCGCTCACCGGCACGCCGGAACAGCTGCGCGAAAAACTGGCGCACTCGCAGACCGAAGTATGGGCGCTCGAACCGGGCAAGACCGTGAAGTGGTGAACGAATATGAACCGCCGTAATTTCGTCAAGACCTCCGCCGTCGCCGCTCTCGTCGCGGCATCCTCGGCATCCGCCGCGGCCGGCGACGCCGACACTGCTGCTCCGGACTGGCAGCAGCCGGTCTTCGACCTTCACAAGAAGATCGCTTCTCCCGTGAAGATCGCTTCCATCGACCTTCTGCAATCGGGCAGGCAGTTCTTCCTGCGCACGCGCTCCACAGACGGCGCCGAGGGCCTGATCCTCACCAAGGACATGGAGGATTTCATCCCCATCTTGCACCGCCGCGTGATTCCCGCTTTCCTGAATAAGGACGCGCGCGACATGGAGACTCTGGTCGACGACGTGTATATCGCCAACTACAAGCTATCGGGGCAGGCCTTCTGGTGCCCGGTGGCATATGTCGAGCAGAGCCTGCTCGATCTAATGGGAAAAACCGCGCATAAGAGCGCCGCCGAGCTCATGGGCGGCATTTTGCGCAAGGAGATTCCGGTGTATCTCTCCGGATCGGGCCGCGACACTACCGCCGAAGAGGAAGTGGATGTCTATGTTCGCGGAGTAGAGGAAACCGGCGCCAAGGCCGTGAAGTTCAAGATCGGCGGGCGCATGAGCGCCAATCGCGACACCTACCCGGGCCGCACGGAAAAGATTTTCGAGCTCGCGGCGAAGACGCTGGCCGGCAAGGTGACTCTGATGGCCGATTCCAACGGCAGTTACAGCGTGGCCAAAGCTATTGAGGTGGGCAAGCGCCTGCAAGAGATGAAGTATCTCTGGTTCGAAGAGCCCTGCCCGTGGGAGCAGTTGGGCGATACCAAGAAGGTGGCCGACGCCCTCGATATTAAGATCGCGTTTGGCGAGCAGAATTCCAGCCTGTGGCAGTTCCAGTGGATGATTGACAACCGCGTGATGGATGTCGTCCAGCCCGACCTCAATTACAACGGCGGATTTACGCGCGCCGCGCGCGTCGCACGCATGGCGCGCAAGGCGAACATGTGGATCTGTCCGCACAACACGCAGACCGGCGCCGCCAGCGTCAACATTTTGCAGTTCGCCGCATCGACGCCGAATATCGGCCCATACATGGAATACGTACACCGTTCCGAAGCCAAGCCGGAATCGTGGTACAAGCCGAATTTCGCGATTAAGAATGGCGTGATTGCGCTGCCCGCCGGGCCAGGCATGGGCCTGGAGTTCGACCCGGATTTCGTCCGGAAAGCTACCATAGTGAAGGCCTGAGTTAGTTAGTGGCGCGGGCCCATGGCCTGCGACTTCCTGCTCGCGGACTTGCTGTCTATTGCTTAAGGTTTTGAATCCTGGTCAATTCGCCGCGAGCGATGTCGCTATAGCGGGCGTATGACTGGTACATCCGATCATCCTTGAGTAAGACTTCCAGTACATCGCGCTCCCGACCGTTGTTCGACCAGAGGATATTTCGCCAGAGCTCGTCATAACGAGGCTGATCGCGATACTGAGTGCTTCTAATTTGCCCAAGCAGTTGCCGGAACTGCTCGTCGGTTCCGAAATCGCGAATCACTGAGCAAGCGGCTTGCAATTCGGAAGGATCGACGACTGGTTTGGAAAGGTAATAGAGACTCAGCGTCGTAGCATCCGGCCAGATCTCTCTCTGTCCCGTAATCAGAATGTTACGCGCGACATTGAGCGTTCCGCTGCTCCGGGCCTTGAGCATTTGGCGCAGTTCACGTATAAGGCTCGGCTCTTGGGCGAACTCCGGCAGAGTCATCCCAACACCCCAACTGGCAATATCTGAGTTGACGAGAAGGTGATGAATCAGAGTCTCCTTGGCTCTTTGGGAAGGGCCAAGCTCCTGAATCACGGCAGTTATCAGCGAACCATCGAGGCGGCCACCGCCGCTTACATCCTTATCGATGAGATAATCGGCTACGCTCGGCCGGGGTATTCCTAAAGAACTGAGGATGGCAGCGGCGATCTGCGACCACCGATCGTCGCGGGCATCCAACTTCGAGTGCAGAAGACTCATCAGTTCCGGAGTGATCGCATTCTGTTCGGAAACGTAAGATGCCTCGGCGAACACTTCCTGGCGCGTTCCCCCGATCAACGTCGAAGCGATCTCGCGCAGCAGAAAACCTCTCCCGTCCTCGGGCGGCCCGGCAAATCGCGAGTCGGAGGCGATTGCGGGAATAACCAGCCCGCGACCCTCATCTGCGATCAGCCGCCATGGAGCGAAGGATGGTTGGGAATTGAGCTTCAGCGGAAGCGCGAGTGTGTCGCCCGGCTTGAGCTGAGGTACATCCGGCCCGCTCATCCCCTGATCGCCTTCGGGAAGCGCTTCATAATCGAGGCGGATTCGTTCTCCAACGGCAAACGCGGATTGTGGGAAACTCCTCAGCACTCGTAGAGATGCGTGCGCCGTTACGACGCGCCGCGCAGAGCCGGCTGGAAGCGAATCGCGACTTGTTTCCTCGACGATGCAAGCAGCAATTACGGGAGCTTGAGCGAGGCTCTCGAATGGCCAGGTAGAACTGGGATACGCCCAGGAACAAGGCGCAGCACAGGAGCACAGGCAAATTAAGGCAACCACAGAACGGCGCCGTGCAGTCATAAGTCCATCATACATTTCGGAAGCGCCGCGCCGGCGCCGCTATGGATTGACGAACTTCGCGATATCGTCGATCACTTCCGCCGAAACATGGCCGGGCTTGCGGTATTCTTCTTCAGTACTCTTGCCGTCGCCAGCCACGAATAGGTGGTTCAAAGCCGGATAAGACTTCATGGTCACGCTGTTGCGGCCCGCCATGGCGGTTTTCCAGGTGTCGAACTCAACCGGGCCCACCTGAAAATCGCGGCCGCCTTGTAGGATCAGCATAGGTACGCCGAGCTTCTTGGCGTCGCCGGCCGGGTCGTAACCTTTGAGGTCGAGCCAGTACGCCACGGGGAGTCCCATTTGCGGCCCAAGGTCTGTGTCTCCCGCCTCGAGCTTTTTGACCTTGGCGACATGTTGCTTGACCTCGTCCAGCCGCTTGGGAGTGAGGTTCAAACTCTGAGCTGTTTCCATGATCCAGTCCTCCAGGGAATGCTCCGGCGCGCCGAGCAGGATCAGTCCGGCCAGCTTGCCATCGTCGCCGGCGATGCGGGGCGCAATGAAGCCTCCCACGCCGAATCCCAATACGAACACGCGCTTGGGATCGACCTCGGGCTCGGTCCTCGCCAACGCCACGGCCTCGGCGGCGTCATGCACAGTCTCGTCGTCGATAGTGTAGGACGTGCTCGAAATCTTGGCGGCGTACTGGCGCGTGCGCTTTTCGTAGCGCAGCACGGCGATGCCGCGCGAGGAGAGTCCTTCAGCCAGATCGCGGAAGACTTTGGTGCCGATTACCGTCGCGTCGCGGTCGCTGGGGCCCGAATCCGGCACGAGTACCACAGCCGGAGAGCCAGTCTTTCCCGTTGGATAAGTCAGCGTGCCGGGCAACTTCCATTCATCGCTGCCCACAGTCACGTCGCGCGCTTGGAACGCACCCTGCTTGAAGTAGTCGGGATCCGTCCAAATCGCTTGGCCAGGCCGCAAATACATCTGGACGATCTGCCCGTCGGCGTTGATGTATACAGTGAAATTGATGGTCTGTTTGGCGAACTGCACGGGGATGGCGACCGTGGAGACCGGGCCCATGTCGCTCACGCTGGGTTGGCCGATTTTCTCGACGCCGCCGTACTCTTTGGCGGTCACGCCCAACTTGGCGAGAGTCGATTCCGAATAGGGAACAACGCCGTTTCGCTCAACCTTGCTGCTGGGGGAGAACATCTGGGTCAATTCGGCATACTTCGCGCCGAGAAAGAGATCGAGCGCCTTCCTGGCCGTTCCGCCAGGGTCTGGCGCCTGCGCCATCAACAGACTGGCGCAAAAGAGTGGGAAGAGACGGAGAGGCTTCACCCTCTTATGGTAACTCCGCCGATTGCACGCCGGTGGCGCGCGCAACAGTGCGGATACGGCACATTGAGAACCCGCGTCACACTGCGAACCAAATAGAAAATGCGGATTCCCCTCGATTCCTTTTCAGCGTGGCGCTGATCGCTGTGCCGGTGCATCCCGCTACTTCGCTGCCATTCGATTCCGGCTGGCGTTTTCTGAAAGGCAGCCCCGCCGCGGCAGAGCAACCGCAGTTCGACGATGCCGCGTGGCGCGCGGTGAATGTGGCGCACGATTGGGCGATTGAAGGTCCGTTCGACGAGAAGAATCCCGCCGGGGGCGCGGGCGCGGTGATTCGCGCCACGGCGTCGAAAGGCAGAATCATGGTGGGCGCCTCATCCGCCGGGTTGGCCGTTCGGTTACCATCGAAGCGGTGAGCAAATGACAAGGGCAGGCAAGATTCTCAGACCAGACTTGTCTCCAACACTTCCGAATTTGTCTAGAAGGCCGATAATGTGGCGCAGGTTGTTAGCCGGCCGATTGGGGGCGCCCTTGGGAGCGCAATGTTCCTCAGGCGTTAGCGATCCGGCTTTCGCGGCGTGTTCGGAAGGGCTGAGAAACGGCAAGAGGCCCGGCCCGGAGGGCGTCCCCAATCGGCCGCAGGTTGGCAACCTGCCCCACATCTGCAGCCTGCAATACATGCTTCTGACCTTACTAATCGCCGCGGCCGCCTCCGCCGCCGAGTTCCCCGTCGCTAACTATGGCGCTAAGGGCGACGGGCAAACCGTGGATACCGTCGCCATCCAGAAAGCTATCGATGCGGCTGCCGCTGCGAAACCTGGCGGCACCGTCGTCTTCAAGCCGGGAGTCTATCTCAGCGGCTCCTTGTTCCTCAAGACCGGCATGCAATTGCGCCTCGATGAAGGCGTCGAAATTCGCGGCGTCCATGAGCTTTCCGCGTACCCCATCATGCCAACGCGTGTGGCCGGAATCGAAATGAAGTGGCCGTCGGCGCTGATCAATGTGTACGAACAATCGAATGTGCAGATATCCGGCAAAGGCACGATCGACGGCGACGGAAAAGTCTTTTGGGACAAATATTGGCAGATGCGCAAAGACGAATACGAACCGAAGGGCCTGCGCTGGGCGGTGGATTACGATTGTCAACGGCCGCGCTTGATTCAAATCTACAAATCGTCGAACGTGCGCCTGCAAGGGCTCACACTAAAGCGCTCGGGCTTCTGGACGGTGCATATCTGCTATTCGCAGGACGTCAACGTGGAAGGAACCACCATTCGCAACAACATCGCCGGCACGGGCGGCAAAGGGCCGTCTACGGACGGCATCGACATCGATTCCTCGGCGAATGTGATTGTGGAAGACGCCGACATCGAGTGTAACGACGACGCCATTTGCCTCAAGGCGGGGCGCGACGCCGATGGGCTGCGCGTGAATCGGCCGTCGGAGAAGATCCGCATCCGCCACAACACGGTGCGCGGCGGCGCGGCCGGAGTCACCATCGGCAGCGAGACATCGGGCGGCATCCGCGATGTGGAAGTGGACCGCTTGACGGTGATGGCCGGCGTTCCGGCGGGCATCCTGTTCAAATCGGCTAACACTCGCGGCGGAACCGTGCAGAATATTCGCATACGCAACGTGGAGATGCAGGGAGTGCCGAGGCCCATCAGTATTAGCATGAATTGGAACCCGAGTTACAGTTATGCCAAGCTGCCCGAAGGCGTGAAAGCGGTTCCCGATTACTGGCGCATCTTACTCGCCCCGGTTTCACCCGAGCTAGGACTGCCGCACTTCCGCGACATCCACATTTCCGACATACGGGCCACCGGCGCGCAACAGGCATTCACAGTGAGCGCGTATCCCGAGGCGCCGCTCAAGGATTTCGAATTCAAGAACATCAACATCGAGGCGAAGACCGCCGGCAGCATTCAGAACGCGCAGAATTGGAGCTTCAGCGGCGCCGTTATCAAGACGCTCGATGGCAGCCGCGTGACGGTGAAGGATAGCTCCGGCGTGACGGGCCTCGAAAGCCGCAATTGAAAGGTTATCTATGTCAGCAACCAGCACTGCACTCAAGCATGTCAACTATCTGTGGGACGCCGCCAAGGCGGCGAAGCTTTCTCCGGCCGAGCAGCTTGTCTACCGCTCCAACTTATTGGGGTCGGACCAACGCATCACCAACACCGGCGGCGGCAACACGTCAGCCAAAATCGAGGAGCGCGATCCACTTACCGGACATACCGTGGAGGTATTGTGGGTGAAAGGATCGGGCGGCGACTTACGCACCAGCAATTTGGGCAATTTCGCTTCGCTCTATCAGGAGAAGCTGCTCAGCCTGCAGCCGCTCTACAATACCGCCGAGCCGCGCGGGCCGAAGACGGAAGCCGAAGACCGCATGGTGGGCTTGTATCCGCATTGCACGTTCAATTTGAACCCGCGCGCCACGTCCATCGATACGCCGCTGCATTCGTTCCTGCCGGCGAAGCATGTGGACCACATGCATCCTAACTCGGTGATTTCGGTGGCTGCCTCGCGGCGCTCCGAGCAGCTTACGCGGGAAATTTTCGGCGAGGAAGTTTCGTGGACGCCGTGGCTGCGTCCGGGCTTCGAGCTGGGTCTGGAGCTGGAGCGCGTAGCCAAGGCGAACCCGAAGCTGAAGGGCATCGTGATGGGTCAGCACGGCGTGATTAACTGGGCCGATGGCAACAAGGAATGCTACGACTTGACGCTACGGCTGATCGAGCAGGCGGCCACTTACATCGAACAGCGCGATAAGGGCGCGAAGACATTCGGCGGCGCGAAGTACCAGACGCTAGCCGAGGGTGAGCGGGACAAGGTCCTATTCGAAATTCTGCCCTGGCTACGCGGGCAAGTGTCTCGCGGCCAGGTGTCGGGCCATGTATCGCGCGCCAAGCGGTTCATCGGCACGGCGCAATCCGACCCAACCATCCTGCGCTTCGTCAACAGCCACGACGCGCCGCGCCTGGCCGAGTTAGGCACATCCTGTCCCGACCATTTCCTGCGCACCAAGATCAAGCCGCTCTATGTGGCGTGGAATCCCCAAACGGAAGATGTGGAGGCGCTCAAAGCCAAGCTGACAGCGGGTCTGGAGCAATACCGCAAGGATTACGCGACTTACTACCGGGCCTGCAAGAGGCCTAATTCTCCCGCCATGCGCGACCCCAACCCGACAGTGATGCTGATTCCGGGAATTGGCATGATCGCGTGGGGCAAAGACAAGAGCGAATCGCGAGTCACGGCGGAGTTTTACAACTGCGCGGTGGAAGTGATGCGCGGCGCGGAGGCCATCGACGAATACATCGCGCTGCCGCAGCAGGAGGCGTTCGACATTGAATACTGGCTGCTCGAAGAGGCCAAGTTGAAGCGCATGCCGGCGGAAAAAGAGATGGCGCGCAACGTGGCGCTGGTGGTGGGCGCGGGCAACGGCATCGGCAAAGCGGTGGCGCACCGGTTGGCCAAGGAAGGCGCGCACGTGGTTTGCGCCGACCTCAGCCTGGAAGCGGCCGAAGCCACGGCGAAGGAATTGACTGCGGTCTATGGGATGGGAATCGGCGTCGCCGGCACGGGCGTTTCCGGCTGCGGACCGGCGGTGGCGCTGCAGGTCAACATCACGGACCGCGCCAGCGTGCGCGCGATGTTCCAGCAGACTGTGCTGGCGTATGGCGGCATCGACCATATCATTGTGACTGCGGGAGTCTTCATCGCGCCCGACCGCGAAGGCCACGTTACCGACGACCAGTGGAAGACCACGTTCGACGTGAACGTGATGGGTCTCTACCTGGTAGGCGACGAATCGCGCGCGCTGTGGGCAAGGCAGGGACTGCGCGGCAGCATGGTATTGACCACCAGCGTGAACGCTTTCGTCTCAAAGAAAGGGTCGCTGGCGTATGACTCATCGAAGGCG
Source organism: Bryobacterales bacterium (assembly GCA_003135055.1). Classification (GTDB taxonomy): domain Bacteria; phylum Acidobacteriota; class Terriglobia; order Bryobacterales; family Bryobacteraceae; genus PALSA-243. Next base: position 33,104 of record PLDF01000163.1, read on the forward strand.
GCGGCGAACCATTTGACGCGCGGGCTGGCGGTGGAGCTGGCGCCGCTGGTGCGCGTGAATGCGCTGGCGCCGGCCACGGTAGTGGCGGGATCGACCATGTTCCCGCGCGACCGCGTGATCGCCTCGCTGGTGAAATACGACATCGAATTCGAAGAGCAGGAGAGCACGGACTCGCTGCGCCAGAAGCTGGCCGGGTTCTACGCCAAGCGGACGCTGACGAAATCGGCGATCACGCCGGAAGATCAGGCGGAGGCGGTGTTCTATCTGGCGTCGGAGCGGTCGTCCAAGGTGACCGGGCAGGTTGTGCCGGTGGACGGCGGTTTACAAGACGCGTTCGTCAGGTAGCGGGACGAAGCTTCCGGACAGCATGGATTACCTTTGGACGCCTTGGCGGTACCGTTACATCACTGAGCACAACACTGAAACCGGCGAGCGGACAGAGTGCATATTCTGCGCCGCGGCCGCGTGCCCCAATGACAGCGACGCGCTGGTAGTCCATCGGGCCGAGCGAAACTTCATCATCGTCAACCGGTTCCCCTACACCAGCGGCCATGTGATGGTGGTCCCCTACCAGCATGCGCCGTCGTTGGAAGATCTGCCCGGCGAGACTCTCGCGGAGATGATGCTTCTGGCGCGCGATTGCGAAAAGCGCATCCGCGCGCTGTACCGTCCCGATGGGCTGAATATGGGCATCAACATCGGCAAGAGCGCCGGCGCGGGCGTGGCGGACCATCTCCATTTGCACATTCTGCCGCGCTGGACGGGCGACGCCAACTTCATGACGGCCGTGGCCGAGACCAGGATTCTGCCGGAAGAGGCGGTCACCACCTGGCAGCGGCTCCGCGACGCTTTCCAATCACCCTAGCTTCCTGACCGCGAGACTCACAGTGTTACCGCGATACCGCTTGCTCCGATTCGGAGGCACGACCGTAAGGGAGTGATTTTTCGCAAGAGCGCAAAACCACGCGGTCGTGGCATTAGCCGAAGCGGGTTTGGCGAGACATGCTTTAGCGGGCTCCCGACGAGTTGTAACTGGGCAAGCTGAGCATGCCCCGCCTTTAAGCGACAATAGGAGCCATGATTCTCACGCGACCGTCGTTCGGATCTCTTCTCGCCGCGGGCGCCGCTTCACGCCTTGCGCAGGCGGCGGCCGTTTCAGGATAGCGGGCGCAAGATCGGTTACTGCATCGTCGGCCTGGGCCGCATTTCCATGCAGCGCTTCATGCGCGCCACCAGAATGTCGAAGCGCTCGCGCGTCACCGCCATCGTGAGCGGGCATCGCGACAAGGCCGAAGAACGGGCGGCGGATTACGGCATCCCGACGCCATCGCGCAGAACCAAGACATCGACGCCGTACCTCCTCTAGCCTGCCGGCGCGGGTGATGCAGTTCGCGCTAAGATACGAGTTTTGAAACCTACAATCCGTATCTCTTGTCTCTTGCTTGCGCTCGCAGCGATGCGGGCGCAATCTCCTCTCCAGGCCCAGGCCCCTCCCCCGGGCATTGAGCCGGGAGAGCTTCCCAAGGTCTGGATCACCGGCGGTCCTAACTGCCTGGAAGTTCCCGCATGGCAGATTCACGAGTACAACCCCACACTTTACATTCTGCGCGAATCGGGCTGCACGAATTACGAGAAGCCGTTCCTATATCTGTTCTTCGGGCATGACCGCGCGCTGCTGGTGGATACCGGAGCCGGGCAGAGCGATGCCGCGGTGGTGGTGCAAGGGCTGATCGGCAAGTGGCTCAAGCGCGAGAAGCGCGCCTCGATCGCGCTGGTAGTCGCGCATTCGCACGGCCATGGCGATCACGTGGCCGGGGACAAAGGCTTTGCGGGGATGCCGGATACCACGCTGGTTCCGGCTACCGTGGAGGCGGTGCAGCAGGCTTTCGGCATTGGCAACTGGCCCGAGCAAGCCGGCGCTATCGATCTGGGCGGACGCGTGCTTGACGTCATCGGCGTCCCCGGACATCAGCCTGCGGCGGCAGCTTACTACGACCGGCAGACCGGCATTCTGCTGACAGGCGACAACCTGTACCCCGGACGCCTGTATATCTCCGATTTTCCGGTGTATCTGGCGAGTACGCAGCGGCTAGTGAAGTTTACCGAAGGCCGGGCGGTGGCGCATATCCTGGGGTGTCACATCGAGCAGTCTTCCACGCCGTATGTGGATTATCCGATCGGTACGACTTATCAGCCGCACGAGCACAGCCTGGAATTGGGACGCGCGCACTTACTGGAACTGTTGGCTGGATTGGAGCAGATGCAATCGAAGCCCCTGAAGCTGGCGCTACGCGACTTTACGATCTTCCCGACAGAGCCGCGGCCGGCGATCCGGAAGAAGTAACCGCAGCCGGCGACTCGGAAGAAGCCTCGCGCTGGGAGACACTCTCCAGGCGGCGCACTAACCGCGGCATATCCTCTTCGTGACGCGGCCCCGGAAGCGGGCAAATCCAAAGCGACCGCGAACCGCCCTCGCCTTCCTTCGCCACCACGCGCGCGCCCAGCGCCAAGGCTTCGTAGGTATCGGATCGTGCCAGCCGACTATATCTTCGACCACCGAACAGAGGATGCGGGCCATATCCGAAAACAGAACGAAGCCCGTGGTCAGCCGCGCGATATGCCGCGCCTTCAAGGAATCGGGCATGTTGTCGCGCTCCACGGGGCATTCGAAGTTATGGAAAAGCGCGCCCACGTTAGCGCCGCCTTCGATATCGGCGATGCGTAGCGCCGTCCCGCGCTTCAAGGCGTGCGACCAGCCTGCGCCGGGCCAAACCGTCTCTTCCCAAAGGATGAACGGATGATTCATAGCTGGCGCACCGCGCGTCAGCAAGCGGTTCTTGGGTATCGCCGAATCTCGCGGTCGTGGGCCGCTGCCCGCTAAACCACGCGCCGGACCGATCCTCTGCCCTTGGGACCAAACCGTCTCACATGGCGCAGCGCCGGCGGCGGAGTATACGGAATAACTATGACTCCGCCCGCGGACTTCTGCTCGCGCCCCACATCCGATGGCACTTCGCGGCGCACCAGGCGCGTGGCCAATAGCCGCTCGATGCGCGAAACGTCGGGGCGTTCGGCGCGAGTGGCGAAAGTGGTAGCCGTCCCTCCGGCGCCTGCGCGTCCGGTGCGTCCGGCGCGATGAATGAAGTCTTCCGGCACTTGCGGCAGATCGTAATTCACCACGTGAGCGATGCCCTCCACATGGATGCCGCGAGCCGCGATATCGGTCGCCACCAGCACGCGATAGTAGCCGTCCTGGAAGCCGCTCAGCGCCTGGTTGCGCTGGTTTTGAGTGCGGTTGCCGTGAATGGTCGCGGTCTTCGCGCCGGTCTGCGACAATTTCTTCGCCAGCTTGTCGGCGCCGTGCTTGGTCCGCGCGAATATCAGAAACGATCCCTTCTCCTCGCGGAGCATCATTTCCAGCAGGCCCAGTTTGCGGTCCTGTTCCACTTCATAAAGATGCAGATCGATCTTTTCGACCGGCTTGGTGATGGAGCCGACTTCAACCCGCACCGGATTCTTCACGTGCGATTCCACCAGGTGCTTGACCGAGCTTTCGATGGTCGCCGAGAAGAACAGCGTCTGCCGGTTGGAGGGCGTAGTCGCCATAATGCGTTTGATGGTCGGCAGGAAACCCATGTCGAGCATGCGGTCGGCTTCGTCCAGAACCAGCGTGCGAACGCCGCTCAAATCCACCAGTTGGCGGCTGAGAAAATCGCACAGCCTGCCGGGCGTGGCGACAACTACTTGAGCGCCTTTCTTGATGCACTGCAACTGCGCGCGCTCATTGAGGCCGCCAACCACGACGGCGGTGCGCACGGGCGTGCCCACGGCCATCTTGACGAAGGTCTCGTTAATTTGAATCGCCAGCTCGCGGGTGGGGCTCAGTATGAGAGCCCGCACGCCGGAGCGCGACCCGTCTTTTTCGATGAAGTTAATGATAGGCAGGACAAACGCGAGCGTCTTGCCAGTACCCGTTTGCGCGGTAGCCACCACGTCGCGCCCGGCCAGCGCCGGTTCGATCGATTGGGCTTGGACGGCGGTTGGTTCAGTGAAGCCGTTCCTTAATAGGTTGCTCTTCACCAGAGCGGAGATTGAGAATTCGGAGAAACTTTTCATTATTTGTGTGCGGAGGAGAATCGACAACCGGCTACCGGTTAAGGGAGAAAGGCTTGCGGATCAACTTCCAGTAGTTTCCAGTATACAACATTCCAGGGGCCACATGCTTCGGCCGGTTGTGGGGTGGGCCCATGGCCTGCCCGCTCGTGTTCCGAGGAGTTCGCTGGTTGCCGTAAGAACGGAAAGCGATATATCACGCAGGTGACGCTGTGCGCTCGGTAGCCGTATTCTTTAAGAATGATCCGGAATCGCTCCGTGCCCATCGACACCGTACTCCCGCACGTCTTTTACCAGGACGTTGCCGCTGCGCTGGCCTGGCTGACCACCGCTTTCGGGTTCACCGAGCACTACCGCCATGGCGAATCCGGCGGCGCAATCGCCGGCGCGCAGATCTATCTCGGCGGCGCCTGGATCATGCTTTCCGGCGGCGCAAGCCCGGCAAAAGCTGGCCACCGGACCCAATCGCTGACGGTGTTCGTCGACAATGTGGATGCGCATTTCGAGAGAACGAAATCCGCGGGCGCCAAAATCGTGGAGGATCTCCACGTGACATGCTACGGCGAACGGCAGTATGCCGCCGAGGACATCGAGGGTCACCGCTGGCTCTTCTCGCAGCATTTTCGGGATGTGAACCCAGAAGAATGGGGAGCCACGATTTCCCGCCGCTGAGGAGTCTCGCCTTCCGCAAGCTCTGCGCCTCGGCGTCTCAGCGTCGAATCCAGTCCACAAGCCCAGCCAACCCTCCTTGACATCTACATCGTCACACGCTATAGTGAATCACAACATATCTGCGTGACCTAAAGGGTTAGACTGTCGTCCGGCGGCTGCGGCTCGATCGGACCCGGTCGCAGCCGTTGGATTTTTGGGGGGATACATGAGCGAATCTTCGGCGCCACTCACGGCGGCAATGTTCAACGTGATGTTGGCTCTTTCGGACGGAGACAAGCATGGCTATGCGATCTTGAAAGACGTCGCGGCGCAGACCAACGGCGAGGTGCAGCTCAGCACCGGCACGCTTTATGGAATCGTCAAGCGCCTGCTGAATGAGGGGATGATCGTCGAGCTGCGGCGGCGCCCCGCGGCTGAGGACGACGATTCGCGCCGCCGCTATTATCACCTCACCGCCGAAGGACGGAAAACAGCGGTGGCGGAAGCGGTGCGTATGGAAAAGCTGCTGGAGCGCGCGCGCGCCAAGCGGCTGATTCAGCAACTGCGCCACGCCTGAACCCTGGAGGACGCTCATGGGCCCGGTGAAGCCCGGTTATTCGGACCGCGACCAGCTTTCACCAATCGTGTGAACGCGCTTCGGCAGGTGATTTCGTGACAAGTCCTGGAACCTTGGATCGCTGCGGGAGTTGTGCCAGAAGTGAAGAATTTCAACGGCGTTCGGGCTTCCGTTAACATGGTAATAGATATAGCTTTCATTAAGAATGCGCTCGATCAGGGAGTTTGGCCAAAGTGAGTTGAGCCGTAGCCATGACCATTCATCATCGTCTCCACCTCTGGGCCGACATAGCTGGCCCCATTCCGGATTCACTTGGCATGTCTTTCCCGGCGAATCCGTCGGCGCGGGACGGAGGCATTTTGATTCCGGACATTTCGGAGGACGATCCTTCGTGGCCCAGGATCGTATTGTTTCTCAAGGAATACCACCGCGCATGGGCTGCCCACCCTAGGAATGCCTGGGGCGTCGCCCGCTACGGTAGCACTGAAGACCCTCTGGCCGACTTCGCTCACGCCAAATTCAGCCACAAGGAGCGGAGGGCCGCGCCGTACTTAGCCCTGGACACATCGCTGTTAGGGTTTCCGCAGCCTCAGGACGCAGTGGAGTTTTACCGGACGACATACAAAACAGATTGTCCGCGCTGCCGGCGCGGGGCTGAACAAATACTTCCGCTCTGTCTGTCCGGAGAACCCAAGTGGGGAAAAAGCCGCGGAATCTTTCAGTTGAACTGGGTGGCCGACGAATTCCTGGTCAAACCGGAAATGTTCGATAAGGCATTTCGCCCTTTCGGGATTACGAGCCGGCCGGTACTAGATTACAAGTCGCGCTCAGTCCTGCGGACTGCCGTTCAACTAGTGATTCCACTGAGAGCTGACGTCGACGTTGCAAACGCAGTTTACCAAATCTGTAATGTATGTGGTGACCGAGGCTATGATCGTGACAGCCGAAATTACGCTCCCATGCCGTTGAGTGGTCCGGGACCCATCTTTAAGTCCAATCTGTGGTTCAGCCCGTTTCATTCGATCGTCTATATGACTCAAGACCTATGTCGTTCCATTGGGGAATCCGGTTTTCGGGGCGCCTATTCCATCCCCTGCTCCGCGCAACCCATTGCCGGCCCGGGACAGCCTGACGTGAGCCCTTGACGAAACGGTCAACACGTCGAAGGTTCAACATGTTGGAGGACGGCCTGTGTCGCGCGGAGCCGGTTGCCGAAGCCGGGCAACATCAATGGCCAAGCCGGGATCGGCGAATGTACCATCTGGCGCACGCGGGGACAGCCGGCGACGGGTTGCGCATATGCCGGAAGCTTTCTGGAAACTCACCTAAGAGCACTCTATTTTCAGTGGACACTTGTCGCGGTAGTTTTGCTTTGATTTCTCCGCTTCCTCCTGCCTCTGTGCCACTCGATAATCGCATGGGCTATAATCTTTTGGGCTACAATCTTTCTGATCCTTTCGCCGGAATCCGGACTTGCGCAAAACTCCGCGCCGTCCTCCGCCGCTCCGCGCCTCCGCGTTAAAATTGTCAGCCTCGACCTTCCGCTCACTCCATCCGCTTCGCCAACGTCCCCTCAGGTTTCCTCGCCCTATGAACGACGACGACAGTCGGCGCAAGTGCTCTGCCGTCAGGCTTCCCTGCGCCTCGGCCCAGCCCGCCCCACCGCCAGCAGAATCCCATGCAACAACGCCTCCGGCCGCGGTGGACATCCGGGCACATAGACATCTACCGGAACCACGCTGTCCACTCCCCCGAGCGAAGCGTAGTTTTCACCGAAAATCCCGCCGCTGATGCCGCAAGCCCCAACCGCGACGACTAACCTGGGCTCCGGCGTCGCGCTGTAAGTCTTGAGCAGGGCAAGTTCCATATTCCGGGTGACAGGGCCAGTGACCAGCAACATATCCGCGTGCCGTGGAGACGCGACGAAATGGATTCCGAATCGTTCGATGTCGTAGATCGGATTATTCAGCGCATTGATCTCTAACTCGCAGCCGTTGCATGAGCCCGCATCCACTTCGCGAATCGCCAGCGACCGGCCAAGCACTTTGTCGATTCGACCGCGTAACTCCTCCCCCGCCTTCTCGACTGACGTGTCAGTTGATGCACCGTTCCCCGCAGAACGCAATTCGCAGTGGGTTCCGTCCGGAGCCAGCCCATATTCCGCCTCCATGATGAGTTGCCGCCGGTCCCGCGTGGCGAGTTCAAATTCCCGCGTTACCCGCACCGCCCCGCGAGGTTCCACTTCGGCGCACAGGCCACAGAAGATACACAGGCCGTAATCCACAGTTACCGTGCGAGACTCGCCAGCGTCCCGGAAAGAGATTGCCCCGGTGGGGCAGACTTCCGCAGCGGGCCGCGCATCCTGCCAGGATTTGAAATCGAATGCCGGTTTGCCGCGCGACGTTAACGGAAGCCGCGCCGGTGTCTCCGGATAATCTGTCGTCACTATCCCGGTGCGGATTGTCTTCTGAAGGATGTGGAACATAAGTTACCTGTCAGTGCCCGAGTAGGAAAGGTTGAAGCTCTTATTGATCACGGGAAAATCCGCGATGATATTTCCCTGCACCGCTTCGACAAGGGCGGGCCAGTTATTCAGCGACGGATCTTTAATCTTACAGCGCTCCAGGCGGTTATCCGGCCCCGTTCTGACCCAATGGATAATTTCGCCGCGCCAGCCCTCGACCGCGCTAAGCGCGCAGCGGCCGGCTGGTATCGGGCGTGGCGCGGCGCAGTGCGCGCCATGCAGGTTCTGTTCCGTGGCGTTTCTGATAATCCCGATGGATTCCTTCACTTCGTCGATCCGGACCTGCATACGATGCCAGACATCTCCAGCCTGATAAACCGGCACGCGAAATCCGAATCTTCCGTAGGCCGCGTAAGGATGATCGCGCCGAACGTCCAGATCGATACCCGAAGCGCGTCCGCCCACGCCCACGATTCCCAGGTCTTTCGCTTTCTCCGGCCGCAGGATGCCCGTATGCTCCAGACGGTCCCGGGTGGAATCGGAAGCGTAAATCATCCGGATCAGGTCCTCAAATTCCCGTTCAAAAGCGTTTAAAGTTTCCCAGACTACGATCTGTTGGCCATCCTGCCACGCCCTGCGCACGCCTCCCACGCAGACCGTTCCACGCAAAAGGCGATTACCGGTGATCTGTTCATTCAAACTCAGCAGCATCTCGCGCACGCGGCCCGCGTGCGCATTGGCGATGACATAACCCACGTCGGTCGCGATGGCGCCGATGTCGGCCACATGGTTGTAGAGCCTCTCCAATTCCAGAAAAATCGTACGTGTGACCAATGCCTGCGGCGGAACCTCGATTTCGGCGGCCCCTTCGATAGCCTGGCAGAAAGCCACGCCATGCGAGAAGCTGGAATCCCCCGAGATGCTTTCGGCCAGAAACACCGCTTTGTGTATCGGCATGTTTTCAAAGAGCTTCTCCGTCCCTTTGTGCGTGTAAAACATGCGAAGCTGCAGATAGAGGATAGGCTCGCCCGCCACCGCGAAGTTGAAGTGTCCGGGTTCGATAATACCGGCGTGCACAGGTCCCACTGGGACCTGAAGCACGCCTTCTCCCAGCGCCGGCCGGTACATGTGGCGCTCGCCTTCAAAAGGAGGCAGCACCGTTCCGATTGGAAAGTCTTTGCGCAGCGGATGAACGTCCGGCCAGTTATCGTGCAATGCGACCCTTCGCGGATTCGGATGTCCTGCCGCCTTCAACCCAAATAAGTCTTGTATCTCCCGCTCTTGCCAGTTCAGCGCCGGTAACTCGGCGGAGAGTGAAGGAAATGCCGGCGTATCTCCGGGATCGGCTATCGGCGCCTGTAGAATGAGATACAGCGGGTTGCCCATCTGTTCGAGGACATAATAAATGAAGTAAACGCCGTCCTCGGCGCGCCGGTCCTCGGCGAACACCGTGACTACCCGGGCCTGGTATTCTCCACCCAGATATTGAACGATCCCTCTGACGTCCGGGCCGCCGGCGCGCATGGAGATGTTTCCATCGCTTCCCGCGCCCATCGAGTGAATCAGCTCGCCCAGAGCCTGCCGCGCTTCGGCAAAGGATGGAAAGACCGGCGCGATCATCGTTCCCCCGATGCGATTTTGGCCGCGTTGCGAATCAATTCGAACAGAGGTCCGGGCAGCCAGAACGCGAGAATCACAACCACGGAACCGAGGCCGATCAGAGAATACTTCTTCCACTTGCACGGTTCCATCGCTTCAGAGACTGCCGCTTCGGAGACGCTTGCATGGTCCACCGGTGCGGCGCCCAGAACGAGTCTGGAGAAGTGCACCAGGAATCCGGCGAAGATAGCGGCCAGGAAAGCCACGCAAAGAGCCGCGGCGGCAACGTGACCGCTAGTGAAGCCCGCGCGCAAGACGGTGAACTCGCTCTGAAACATACTGAACGGCGGCGTGCCGGTCACAGCCAGCGTCGCCATCAGCAGAACCGAGCCGGTCACTGGCATGGAATGGATCAGACCGCCTTTCGCCTGATGGAAAAGGTCCGTTTTCAATCGCTGCTGCGCGTTTCCCGCGCAAAAAAACAGCAGCGGTTTTGTGACTGAATGAAACGTCATGTGCAGCAGCATCCCGAGCGCGCCGAACGCTCCGCCGAAACCGAGGCCCAGAATCATGATTCCGCCATGATCGATGCTGGAGTACGCCAGAATCCGCCGGAAACTTTTCTGCACCAGCACAAAGGGAACGGCCACGCCGATAGACAGGAGCCCGAAGAAAATCAGCAGTTGGGACCCGAACTGCGGACCAATGCATCTGGCCGCCAGAACATGGAACCGGATCAGTCCGTAGAGGGCGCAGTTCAGTACGCCCGCGGCCAGCATCGCCGCCGCCGGAACCGGAGCCTCGCTGTAGGCGTCCGGCTTCCATGTATGCATCGGCGCGATGCCCGCCTTCGTTCCGTAGCCCAGCAGAACCAGGATAAACGCGAATCTCATGGTATTGGGGTCGAGTTGCGGCGCGCTCCTGGCGAGGACGGACCAGTTCAAACCCGCGAGCGTATCCGTGCCGGGCACGCTATGCGCCGCATAGTATGTCAATATGGTGCCAAACAGGGCCATCGACAAACCGACGCCGCCGATCATTGTGTACTTCCACGCCGCCTCAAGAGAAGTCGCCCGGCCATAAAAAGCGATCAGAAAGACGCTGGTCAAGGTCGTTGCTTCGGTAGCCACCCACATCACGCCCAGGTTATTGGAGACTGCCACCATAAGCATGGCAAAGACAAACAGCGGAGTCAGCGCATAATACTTGCGAACCTCGCTTGCCGTGATATGGTCCCGCTCATCGTCGCGAAAGTAACCGACCGCGTAGACCGAGCACGCCAGAGCGACGGCCGCTGTCAGCAGAACCACCAGAGCGCTGAGCGAATCCGCCTCAAGGAAGCCATCCCACATCGAGACGCTTCCATCCCGAAGCACCTGCGCCACAAGGACGCCCGCCAGCGCCAGCACCAGGGCGAATGCGCATACGTTGATCTTCTCCATGGCCGCACGCTTCGCCGCGAGCGACATCGCGGCCGCCGCCAGTGGAACCGCGAGAATCAACGGCAGAATCATTGAGCGCCGGGCCCTCGGATTGCGACTTGCGTCATGGCCGTATCAACCCCGCAGCCTCGAAAGCTTGCTCACATCCATCGAGTCGAACGTCTCCTGGATGCGGTAAACCAGGATTCCCAGCACCATGACGGCTACCACAAGATCGAAGAGTATCCCCAGTTCCACAATCATTGGGACCCCGTAAGTCAGCGATATCGCCGCCAGGAACAAGCCATTTTCGAGGCAGAGAAGCGCAAGTACCTGCATAAGAGCCTTGCGCCGGGTGATCATCATATAGAACCCGATCAGAAACAGCGAGACCGCCACTGCCAGCGTGTTATGACCCAGACTGGCGGGTGAGGCAGTTTCTTCGGGACGGTGCAGTGACTGGGCGACCAGGTAGCCCACCGTGGTCAGCCCCCCTGCGATCACCACCGACATGGGCACATTGATCAGCGGCGTAATCTCCTGACTCATGTCGATCTTTCTGCCCAATCGCTCGAGCACCGTCGGCAACAGCACGGCCTTCAAAGCAAAAGTGAGGAAGGCCGCCGCATAAAGGTGCGGCGCATGATTGAAGTAAGCGATCGTGTTCGCGATGCCGGCCAGCAGGAACGATTGCGCGGCGAAGACGCGGATGTTAGTGATCAGCCATCGCTGACCTACCATGGCGATCTGAAGAACCAGTACGAACGCCGCCATCAGCGTGATCATTCTGTTTCCGAATTGCGGGTCTTGATAGAAGTACATAATGGCTCAAAAAAGAAAAGTGGAAATCAGCGCCAGCGCGCCCAGCACAAAAGCTATAGCCAGTAACTCGGGGACCCGGAACAGCCGCATTTTGGCATTGGCGGTCTCGATCAGAACCACCAGGCAGCATATCGCGAGCAGTTTCGCCAGGTAATATCCCATGCCGGCCGCCACGCCGCCGGCCGTCCAGGCGGAGCTCAAACCGAACGGGAAGAAAGTGTTCACCAGCAGCGTCATCAATACCAGCTGCTTCAGAGAGGCGCCCCATTCGATCAAGGCGAGGTAGGGCCCCGAGTATTCGAGAATCATCGCCTCATGAATCATGGTCAGCTCGAGGTGCGTGGCCGGGTTATCCACCGGGATGCGCCCGGTCTCCGCGATCAGCACGATGAACATGGCTCCGAAGGCCAGCATCTGCGAAGGCGCCAGAAAGCGCCAGCTCTGGCCTATGGCGGATCTCGCCACTTCACTCAGGTTTGTGGAATTGGCGGAGATGGCGACGGTGAAGATGGCCAGCATCATCGCCGGTTCGGCGATGGCGGAAATCGTCATCTCGCGGCTGCTGCCCAGGCCGCCAAACGGAGTACCCGCATCGAGGGCTCCCAGCGCCAGAAAGAAACGGCCCAGCCCCAGCAGATACACCACGGCCAGCACTCCGCCGAACAGACTGAGAGGCGCTTCCGTGACTGCCATCGGAATCATCAGCCCGACCATTGCCGCTGTGATAAAGACAACCCATGGAGTGACTGAAAACAGCCAGGACGCGGTCTCGGGAATCACCATCCCCTTCCGGAGCAGCTTATGGATATCGCGATACGGCTGCCAGACGGCCGGGCCGCGGCGCGTCTGGAGCCTCGCTTTCATGGTCCGGATCGCTCCCGTCACCAGAGGAGCGATCGTCAGGAAAAGCAGAAGTTGCGCCGCTGCTGCGAGGACGGCTTCAATTGCCGTCACGAGCGCACCCCGTATAACAGCAGCAGGATCAGAGTCACGAATATATAGGCGAGATAAGCGTGTATGCTGCCGGCCTGGATAGCCCGCATTCGTCTCGCGAGCATAAGGATCGCTTTCTGCGCGGGAGCGTACAGCCGTTCTTCGAATGGAGACTCTATCTCGCTGCCGAAACGGATGGCTTTGGGGTAGTATGGCGATACTTCGTACTCGGTCTCTATTTCGCGGCTCGGTTTATAGAGTGCGGCGAAAATCATTCGCAATGGTTTTGAGAAAGCGAAGGCCGTGTATTCGTTGTCCGATGTGAGCCCGGGCAGTCCGCAATCCCAGGTGGGTCCGGTGACTCGTTTTCGCTTGCCGCCCCAGAGCGCCAATAACAAAGCTGGAATGGCCGAGAGAATCACGAATAGCGCGGCAATCCCGGCTGGTGACACCGTCCCGCCCCGCCCGGTGCCCGCGCTCAAGGCCAGTCCGCCGGCGGCGATCAGATCGCCGCTCACTTGCGCCCCCGCAAGCCGGACCGTTATGCCGTCGAATACGGGCAGGAACAGAGTCGCGCCCAGACCCAGCGCCACGCAGATCACCGCCAGAATCGCCATCCCAGTCACCATGAAGGAATCGGATTCCCGCGCGCGCCCGGCATTCTCGCTGCGAGGCAGAGCCAGAAAACTGATGCCGAAAGCTTTGACGAAGCACGTCGCGGCCAGCGCCGCGGTCAATGCCAGCAGCGCTCCGGCGACCGGGAACAGCACGCGCGTCAGTTTCTCCGTCGCGCCGAATCCCGCCAACAGCGCCTGATAAGTGAGCCACTCGCTCACGAAGCCGTTTAGCGGCGGCAATCCCGAGATCGCGATCGCTCCCACCAGGAAGCAGAACGCGGTCCTGGGCATTCGTGAAATCAGGCCCCCCATCTCTTCCATGTTGCGCGTATGCGCGCCGTGAAGAACGGAACCGGCGCCCAGAAACAACAGAGACTTGAAGATCGCGTGATTCATGGTGTGATACAGACCCGCGATGAGAGCGATTGCGGCGAGCCGGTTATGACCGAGCGACATGAACATCATCGCCGCGCCAAAGCCAATCAGTATGATGCCGATATTCTCGATGCTATGATACGCCAGCAGGCGTTTCAAATCGTGCTCCATCAGCGCGTAGAGCACTCCCAGCAGGGCCGACGCCACGCCCACCGTCAGAACCGCGATGCCGGCCCATAACGGCGGCATGCCCAGAAATTCGAAAAACGCCCGGGCCATTCCGTAGATGCCGCATTTGATGACGATCCCCGACATCAGCGCGGATATGTTGCTCGGCGCTACCGGGTGCGCCTCGGGCAGCCAGATGTGCAGCGGGATGATGCCCGCCTTGACGCCGAAGCCCGCAAAAAACAACAGGAAGATCGCCGCCTGCCTGGTTCCGGTTAAACTTAGCCCTGTCAACCCGCCGGCGGCGGACGCAAAGCCGGAAAACTCCAGGTTTCCCGCCTGCGCGCTCAACAGCAGAAATCCGGCCAGCAGGCAGCCTGTGCCCGCATGCGACATCACGAAGTAAAGGTTTCCAGCGTGGCGCGCGGTTTGCTCCCGCTGATCGAAGGTCACCAGGAAATAAGCCGAGAGCGCCGTCGCTTCCCACGCAATAAGAAAAAAGAAAGCGTTCGATGCCGTGAAGACGGCGGTGAGACTCGCCAGCAACAGGTTGTAGAAGAAGCCCAGTATGCCGGCCGTCTTCTTGGCTTCGAAGGAGCGGAGATAACCCAGAGAATAAATCGAAACCGCCACCGCGAGCAGGCTGAGAATCAGGTTGAAGTAAGTGGAGAGCGCATCGAGGCGGAAACCATAAACGAGAAAAGGAACGCCCGCGGGAATCTCCCAGTGCGCAGTGGCGCCGCTCGCAAGACTGAGAGTGCAGGCGCAGAGTTCCAGCAGGCCCCCAAGTAAAGCCAGCCCGCAGCTCAGAATCCGCGGCCATACTGAACGGCGAGGGGCGATCAGGCCTGCCAAGGCGCCTGCTCCGTACGCCAGCAGCCCGCCAAAAAAGGCGCGTTCGATCACTGGTCTGCAGGCCTCTCTGCTCCAATCTCATCGAGAATATTCTTCGTATCGGTCAAGTGGCGATAGAAACAGCTCCGCGGCGTATCCGGAACCCCGATCGGCCCGCGCCGATCCCCAAGAGAATCGAAAACCTGATTCCTCTTCTTGCCGTTGACCACAATCATTTTGGTCCGGGGAATCGATAGATTCTGCGAGACATCATCTGCTGCGAGGCGTCAGCTTGCTCGATCTCCAACTCAATCGGCTTGCTGGCAGGCATGTCTCCATGCCGCATATTATATTCGAAAACTGGAATACCCGTACCGGACCTACCCCGGACCGGGTGCTTATGTGGGGCAGATTGGCAAATCCGCGGCGGATTGTGAATCCGCCTGCCGGGCTTCGACGCGCCCAATACGAGTAAGCCGCAAACGCGGTTCACACTGCGTCTCCCGAATCCATTTGAGCACCCTACTGCCCCTTGCGGGCCATCGCCGTCGCTGATCGCCTGGTGCGAGTCGTCAATACGGTTCGCATCGAAAACCGGAGCCGCGTCGCCGTCAACTGGCTCATGCAAGCTCCGCGTTTCTGGCATTGACGGGGAAACGGGAGAGCCTGTTGCCGGGACGCCTTCGCGAAGAACAGGCGTTCAGATCCGCTTACACTCAAATATAGCCGGCCCCATGTTCCTATTCGACTTCTTCCGCTCGTTTCTGCCGCTGCACAATCCCGTCGGATTCGGCGCGAGCGATTTCATCGAGCTCGCCCTGGCCGCGCTTTTGGTATTGCTGACGCTGGTGCGCGCCGAGGCCGAACCGTTCGTCCAGCGACTGGCGAAGCGCACGGCCTGGTGCATGCTGGCGCTGGCGGCGCTGCCGGTCCTGCTGCGATTGGCGCTGTTGGCGCACGCGCCGGCGCCAACGCCCGCCGGGTCGGACGATTTCAGCTACTGGCTGCTCGCCGATACGCTGCGGCATTTTCGATTGGCGAATCCAGCGCACCCCATGCGCCAATTCTTCGAAACCGTATTCGTGTTGCAGCAGCCGTCGTATAGTTCCATCTTCCCGCTCGGACAAGGCCTGGCGATGGCCGCGGGCTGGCTCGTATTCGGGCATCCATGGGCGGGCGTATTGCTCTCGGTTGCGGCGTTGTGCGCGCTGACGTATTGGATGCTGCGCGCCTGGACCACGCCCGGCTGGGCTCTGGTGGGCGGCCTGCTCGCGGTGATGCAGTTCGGCGTCTTGAGTTATTGGGTGAATACGTATTGGGGCGGCGCGGTTTCGGGAATCGCCGGCTGTCTGGTGTTCGGCGCGCTGCCACGTTTGCGCGGCGGCGGTTTGTCGGGGAAATTTCGTGCGCGGGACGGCGCCGCGCTGGGTATCGGGCTCGGCTTGCAATTGCTCACTCGCCCGTTCGAATTCGGCGTGATGTCGATGTGCGCGGCGGCCTGGCTGCTAATCGACCGGCAGTGGCGGATTCCGTGGCGCGCGGCAGCGTTGGCGTTCCTCCCGGCGCTCGGTCTGATGGCTCTCCAGAACCACGCAGTGACCGGCAGTTGGAGTGTCTTGCCCTATGAGTTGAGCCGCTATCGATACGGCGTGCCCGCCACGTTCACCTTTCAAGCCAACCCCGTTCCGCACGGCGCGCTGACGCCGGCCCAACAGCTCGATTATCAAGCGCAGTCGGCCGTGCACGATAGCCCGGGCTTCTGGGATCGGCTGGTGGAGCGTACCGGATTCTATCGCTTCTTTTTCCTGCCGCCGCTCTATCTCGCGCTGCCCGTCTTCCTCTTCCGATTGAGAGAGCGAAGGTTTCAATGGGTCGCGGCGACGCTGTGTCTGTTTGCGATCGCGGACAATTTCTATCCCTACTTCTATCCGCACTATATCGCCGCGCTGGCATGTCTCTTCCTACTAGCGGCCGTGGCGGCGCTGGAGCGGTTGACCGCTTGGTCGCCGTTAGCGGCGCGATTGATCGTGCTGCTATGCGCCGCGCACTTCATTTTCTGGTACGGCATCCACGCCATGCGCGACGACAACGTCCGCCTGGCGATGGCGAAATATGAGACATGGGATTATCTGAACCAGGGCGATCCGGACGGCCGCATCGCCATCGACGGCCAACTCGATCGCGTTCCCGGGCAGCAACTGGTTTTCGTGCGTTACTCGCCGCTGCATGGCTTTCATGAGTGGGTGCACAACGGCGCCGGCATCGACGCGCAGCGCGTGGTATGGGCCCTCGATCTGGGCGCGGAAGAGGACCGGAAGCTGCTGCAATACTATCCCGGCCGGAGCGTGTGGGTGTTGGAAGCAGATGCCAGGCCGCCGCGGCTGGTGAAAGTTCGGTAGCGTTAAAAGGCCGCGCGCCTGCACCCATGGTCGACTCTTACGGTGGCGCACGCACTTATGCGGCGCGCTCATGCGTGCAGCGTTCACGCTCGTGTGAACGCGCTTCGGTCACGCGCCAACACCCGTCGAGATGAGTCTCGACGCCGCACGCAAGAGGCGTTGTACGAAAGCATGCGCCACGTCGTTCAATGAGAGTTCCGGGCTAAACAGTTGCGCGAGACCCTGACGTGTGAGGCGCGGCGAACCGTGTAAGGAATACAGCCCAGCGACGCGGGAACCGACACTCGCGGCATCGCCGCATGTGACATCGACGTTTCATGGACAGAGTCCCGCGGGCCTTAAGAGAAACGGGTCTTCGTGAAATCGTGTGGGTGAAGAGTGCCGTTTTCGAGCACCTGGAGATGCCATGGGCAGTCCCCTGCATGAGGCCCTGACCCACCAGGACCGTCTCCGAATTAGCATGATTCCTGAGTGCCTGCGAAGAAGAGACTTGAGGATGCCTACCGTTTTCCTGGATTCAGACCGAGCCGTTGGGTGCACGGCATGTTTGGCGATCCTAAAGCCCGGGTCATGGTCCTGGAGCGGACGGAAAAAAACAGCTTGCGGTGTCTGCGGGCGAGTGCAGAAGACATTTTACGACCGCAAGCCGCGGTGTGTGCGAGATCTCTCCTGTGGGGATACGCGGGTCTATCTGGTGGTAGAGTTCCGGCGCCTGGCATGCGGCAGTTGCGGTCTTGTGAAGCAGGAGAAATTGGCGTGGATTGCGGACAATCCGTTGTACACAAAGCGATTCGCCTTTTTTGTGGGTCGGCGATGCCGAGCGTCGGCACTGAAAGATGTAGCCCAGGAACTGCATTTAGACTGGCAGACAGTCAAGGGGTTGGAGATGCAGTACATGCGGGAGCAACTCCGGCGGGCGGGAATGCCTGGACCGCTAGTGATCGGGATCGATGAGATCTCGGTGAAGCACGGGCAGGACTATCGGATCGTGGTGAGCGATCTGTTGCGGCGGCGCGCCATCTGGTTCGGCGGGAAGGACCGGAAGGAAGAAAGCATGGATCCGTTCTATCAGGAATTGGGAGCTGCGAAGAGCAGCCGAATCCGTCTGGCCGTGATGGACATGTGGAAGGCGTTTCAGAAGTCGGCGACGAAGAACGCCCCGCAGGCGGATATTCTGTTCGACAAATTCCACGTGATGCAGCACCTGACTGGCGCTGGACGAAGTACGGAAAAGCGAATACGCCCGGCTTAAAGGCCAAGACCGGGCCTACATCAAGGGACAGGAATATACCCTGCTTTCTCATCGTGAGAACCTCACGCTGAAGGGGCGGCAGGCGTTGGAGAAACTGTTGGCGGCCAACAAACGATTGAGTATCGCCTACATATTGAAGGAGTCGTTTGGTCAGCTATGGGACTACGAGAAAGAGGGCTGGGCGCGGAAGTTCTTTGAGAACTGGAAAGCCTCGTTGAAGTGGCAGAGATTAGCGCCGTATGAGAAGTTCGCACAGATGATTGAGGGTCACTGGGAGGGCATTGCCGCTTACTGCAAGCCGGAGAACAAAGTGCCCCTGGGCTTCGTGGAGGGGTCTGAATAGCAAGATCCGCGTGCTCCAACGGCGGGCGTACGGAATCCGCGACGAGGAGTACTTGCGGCTAAAGGTCCTCACCTGCATGGATTCCCTTGCAGCCCGGCGCGCCCGGATCACCGATCAGTTCGCCGCCCTCAACGACCTGCGTTGCGGTTCCATCACTTCCACTACCGGCCGATGCGGCAAGCCCAATTGCCGCTGCCATCAACCCAAAGCTCCGGGGCACGGACCCAACCTCCGTCTTACCTATAAGCTCCAGGGAAAGACCGTCACCGAGTCTCTACCCAATCCAGCCGCCGTACGTAAGGCCGAGCGGAGATCGAGGAATTTCGCAAGTACCAAGCTCTGAACAAGGAGTTTCCGGAGGTCAACGCCCAGATCTGCCAGATGCGGCCGACTGAGCCTGACCCGCAATCGGTACAGGAAAAAAAACTCTCGAAGCGATCCAGCAAGAAATCGCCCGCGAAGTAGGCTGTCTCACTGCGAAGGTTTTTGCCGACCGCCGCAAGAACGGACGCATCAACCTGGAGGCGATCGAGATGTTCGTCCGCCAGAGCATGCATCGTGCCGGCGCAGCCGCTTTGTCCCACCTGCTCAACCAAGCTCCGCCCGAGTCGCCCGCGATCCCCTGTTCGTGCGGTCATTCCGCGCTCTACAAGGAACTCCGCTCCAAACCCGTCCTCACCGTGGTGGGGCCGGTCGAGTTTCAACGTCCCTACTACGTCTGCTCCCAATGCCATCACGCTCCCAATCCTACCGATGCGGCCCTGGGAGTGGAGCGCCAAGAGTTCTCTCCGGGCGTGCGGCGCATGATGGCGGTGGTGGGCAGCGACTCAGCCTTCGAGGGCCCGTGAGCAACTGGAACTGCTGGCCGGGTTGACGGTATCCACTAAGTCGGTAGAGCGCCAAGCCGAGCAAATCGGCGCCGAAATCATGCGGCTCGAACAGGCCGAAATCCAACGCGGCCTCCAACTCGATTGGCCGATTCCACTCGGTCCCCCGATTCCCGTCATCTACGTGGGAATCGACGGCACAGGGGTCCCCGTAGTCAGAAGGGAGACTCAAGGCCGGATCGGCAAAGTGGAAGGCCAACCCGCCCACACGCGGGAAGTCAAACTGGGCTGCGTATTCACTTCCGTCGGCGTCGATCAGGAAAACCGCCCGATTCGCGATCCGGCGTCCACCACCTACATCGGCGCCATTGAGACCGCCGAGGAATTTGCGCCCCGCATCTATCGCGAAGCCTACCAGCGGGGTTTGTCACGGGCGGCCATCAAGGTGGTTCTGGGAGACGGCGCCATTTGGATCTGGAATATCGCCACGGAGCAGTTTCCCGGAGCTATTCTCATCGTGGACTTCTACCATGCCAGCGAGCACCTTCACAAACTCTCGCGGATACTGTTTCCTAACGAAGAAGCAGCACGACGAGCTTGGACGACGTCGGCTCTGGATCTGCTGGACAAGGGCGAAATCGAGACGCTCGTAGCCGTCGTCCGCTCGCTCGTCAGCGAGCGGCCGGAATTGGCTGAGAAGTTGAACACCGAGGCTGAATACTTCGAACGCAACGCGGCCAAGATGCGCTACCCGGCTTTCCGTGCCAAAGGGCTGTTTGTCGCTTCCGGCGTCATCGAGGCTGGCTGCAAGACGGTCATCGGCTCCCGTCTCAAGCAGTCCGGAATGTTCTGGACTGTTCAAGGAGCCAACCGGATCATCGCTCTTCGCTGCTGCCGCGTCAGCGATAAGTTCGAGGACTTCTGGGCGCAGGCTCACTCCGCCGCCTGACCGTCACGTCACTTTTGAGACGCGCACCCGGTTTTAGCTGCCCCCATCTACAGCATCTGTTGCCCGGCCGCCTTCGCGTCGTAGCCGCCGATGCCTTCCAGCTCGCGCCGGAAGCTGGATCGGTTCAGCGTATCGAGCAGCGCCTGAATACCGGGCGCATCCAAGTGCCGCCGGCGAATCGCCAGGTCGTAGCGCTCGCTCACCAGCGGGATGAAGCCCAGACCGAACACGCGGGCCGCCGCGCTGGTGGCGATGCAACAATCCGCGGCGCCGGTCCGCACCTGCCAGGCCGCGGGCAAATGGCCGGGAGCGGCGCGGTCGTATCCGCGCACGGTCTTGGTTGAAATCTCGAGGCGCTTCAAATGCGAATCCAGCAGATGGCGGCTTCCCGCGCCCTGCTCCCGGTTCACCATCGAAACATCCTTGCGGGCCAGATCTTCGATGCCCCGAATACCCTTCGGATTGCCTCGCGCCGTGACGATTCCCTCCTCCCAGACGGCGAACGAAATCACCGCAACCGAGTTCTTGGGAAACAGACGGCCCACCTCGGGAATGTTCGATTCGCCGGTCGCCTCGTCGCGCAGGTGCGTCCCCGCAATGTGGACGCAGCCCTCCTTAAGTAGCGTGAGCGCTTGCGAGCTGTTTCGATGAACCAGCACCAGCTCGACGCCCGCTTGCCGTACATGGCGGGCAAGCACGGAGATGCCCGGATCGCATCCGGCCACCAGAATGCGGCTCCGAAAGTCGCCATCCGGGTGGTATATCCGCACTTTCGTCTTGCCGCCCTCCACCGGCTCGCCCGTTACGATCGCGTCACTGGCCGGGAAATACCACGGAACCGCGGATGGCGCTGATGCCATCAGACGCTGATCCACCCGGCACAACTGCACCGGTTGCCCGGGGCTTGGCGCGTCGGAACCGGGCAGCAGCAGAGCCTGTTCCGAGCGCAAATCGGGCCCCGCAGCATGTTCCATTAGCGTAAACAGGTTCTCGACGTTGACCTCCAGCGCCCGCGCCAGGCGGAGCGCCACGGCCGTGTTGGGAACGTAGCTGCCGGCTTCCATGGCATAGATGGTTTGCCGGTTCACGCCCGCCATCCGGGCCAGCCCCGCCGCCGAGAGCCCGCGCTTCTGCCGGAGCTCGGCCAAATGGTTCTCTATTTCCGGGGCTGATGTTGTTTTCATAGGCATTCCTAACCTATCACTTGATGTTTAGCATGGCGCCAGTCCCGGTTCCGGAACGTCTCTGGCGGTAGAAGCCGGCGCGTCCGCGAACATAGGGCGCCGGCTAAAAGCCGGCTTGCAGCCATGATTGGCCAGGATTGGCTGCCCCACAAAAGGCAGCTGCGCCCGCACGCTCATTCCGCTTTGCGCGCGCTCAATCACCCGATCTCACGGTAAAATGAGCTTCCTATGGCTGCGCCCAGTTCCGTTGCGTTTCCGACCGCTCTGCTGGAGAGCCCGCGGTTCGGGATCATAGCCGCGGATTCCGACGGCCGGTTGCAAGTGCGGAGCAAAGGCGCCCAGCGCCTCTTCGGATGAAGTGAGGAAGAGGTGCTCGGCCGCCCCGAAGCCGCGGTACTGCGATTGCAACATCTGCCTGAGGGTAAATCAGAGATCGGTCTTTCGAGGAAAGATGGCACAGTAATCGACGTTGAGGTTTGGGCAAGTCCGTGGAGGGATGCCGCTGGAAACACGCAGGGCACAATCGCGATCGTCGCCGAAGCCAGCCAGCACCGCACTGTGGAGCGGAAGCTCGCGCGGGTTGAGCAAGAACTGCTTCAGATGACTGCACAAGAGAAGGAAGCGCGCGTCGAGATGCGGGCGGAACGGCGGTTCCGCGAACTGCTGGAGGCGGCGCCCGACGCCATAATTGAAGTAGACCGCGAAGGGCGAATCCTGCTGCTCAATCCGGTCACCGAAAAGCTGTTCGGATATGCACGCGAAGAGTTACTGGGCCAACCGGTTGAAATCCTGGTCCCGGACGCACTCGAAGGCCGCCACCCGCAGCATCGCGCGCAATACTGGGATCATCCAGTCACGCGTCCGATGGGGAGCGGTCTGGCGCTGCACGGGCGCCGCAAAGACGGTTCCTCCCTTCCGGTCGAGATCAGCCTCAGCCCGGTGAAGTCGGAGGATGGGTTCCGCGTTACCGCAATCATCCGCGACATCAGCGAGCGCAGAGAGGTGGAAGGGCAGTTTCGGGAGATGCAGCAGGCATACACGCGCGAGCTGGAGTCGCGGAATCGCGAGGTTGAGCGGGCCAACCGGCTCAAGAGCGAATTCCTGGCGAGCATGAGCCACGAGCTGCGCACGCCGCTGCATACGATTATCGGATTCTCCGAGCTGCTCGCGGAGGGACTGGAAGGAGCGCTCAACGAAAAGCAGCATCGCTTCATCGGCCACATTCATAAGGATTCGCTCCATCTGCTGGCGCTGATCAACGATATCCTCGATCTAAGCAAGATCGAATCCGGACACCTGGAATTGCGCCGCGAGACGTTCGAGATCGCCGGCGCGCTGGAAGAAGCCCTTTCCTCGCTCGATGTGCCAAGAGCCAATCGCTACGGACGGAGTCGATCGGGATCGACACGAGCCTCTCGATACCGGTCCCGATCTTCGCCGACCGGCTCCGCGTCAAGCAGATTTTCTTTAACCTGTTGAGCAACGCGTTGAAATTCACCCCCGCGGGTGGCAGGGTTCAGGTGGAGGGCGCCCTGCGGGACGGCGTCGTCGAGATTTCGGTCAGCGACACCGGTATCGGCATTCCAAAGGAGCAACACGAGGCGGTGTTCGACAAGTTCTATCAAATCGGCGCGACCACCAAAGGGGTGCGCGAGGGCACGGGGCTCGGACTGGCGATCACCAAGGCGCTGGTGGAGGAACACGGCGGGCGAATCTGGCTGGAGAGTGCTCCCGGCAAGGGCAGCCGCTTCACATTTACCATCGCGCCGGAGCAACCACATGAAGACGGCGCCGATAGCGGACGATAAGCCGAGTCGAGGGAGTCAGGAGCTGGAAGAAGGCGCGGCGGGCGGTGCACCTCCCGATCGCGCCATGACGGCCCACGCAATGAAGGGAGATCGCGAGATATGTCTTGCCGCGGGCAGGGACGCTTATGTCGCCAAGGCGATTATTCCCAGAGAGCTCTTGGCGGCCCTGCAAGACGTAGCTCCCATGCCGGCGCAAGGACCGGCTGCAAGCAGCGGCCTACTGCAAGGCGCCGAGAAATTCCCGTAACTCGCGCAGCACATCCGCCTCATTAGAGAGAAATACATAGTGGTTGGCGCCGGCCAGCTCGACGACACGCGAATGAGCCACTCCGTCTTGAAACTGGGTCATCTGTTCCTTGCGCGCGGCGAGTAACAGCGGATACTCCTCATTCAACGCCGCGAGCATGGCGGGGTTCTCGCCCACAACCCAAGCCGGCGTCAGGTCGCGAGCGGACTGGGGGATCGCGTAGATGGCGAGCGCGGGCGCCTGGATGCGGGCATAGTCCGGCTTCCGCACGCCGCTCTTAATCGCCTCACCCAACCACGGCGGCAGCCGGTAAGCGCCCACGCCGCCCTGAGCAGTGGCGGCATACTCGGCGCGGACTTCGGCTTCCGGCAGAGCGTTGCCAAAGACGCGATGCAGGTACTCTTGCATGGCCGGAAAGCTCTTCCGGTCGGATGCGGTTGGCGAAGGTCCATCGGGCACGGCGGCGGAAAGCTGGCGAGTGATCTCTTCCAGCTTGGGGTCCAGCCGGGCGGTGCGGTCGGCGGCCGCATCGAGGTAAACCAGGCCCGCGATTCTATCGGGATGGCGCGCGCCCAGAGAACTTAGCTCCTCACCCGCGACTGAGTGACCCACTAACACCGGCGCAGTAAGTTGCAGCGCGTCGAGGACGGCGAGTACGTCATCAGCCAGCCGATCGGCCTCGTAGCCTGTGGCAGGCCGGCTGGAAGCGCCGTAACCGCGCCGCGTAATGCCATACACGTGGTAGCTGCCCGCGAGTTTTGGGGCAAAGCCGTCGTAGACATGCGCGGTGAGTCCGAGCCCGGCAAGCAGCACGACGGGCCGTCCGGAGCCGCCCCAATCGAGCACTTCGAGCTGCACGTGCTTATCGGCCTTGACCATCTGCACGTGGTGCGGCGATGGGTCCTGCCACGCGGCGGAGTCCTGCGCGGGCGGCGTGAACAGGGGTGCGGGCGGCGGGGGCGCGGGGACGAACGGCGCGGGCTGGGCCGGTGGCGTAAGC
>PLDF01000443.1 GCA_003135055.1 Bryobacterales bacterium
AGACCCACACCGCGGACAGGTCGGTGGCTCCCAGCGAATCGGCGTACTGTAACGCGAACGTCTGGCTGGCGCCCGACCCGCCGGTGGGCGTCACCGAAACCGTGGTTACCGTTGCGACCGTGCCAGGCACAGTCCAACTACCCATCATCTGCCATCCGCTGTTGGCGCCTGACCCCGCCGCAAACAGGTAAATGCTCTTCGCCCCGGCGTATGCCGCCGTGAACGTCACCGGCAGGTTCAAGGTCAGATTCGTCCCCGACGGCGTGACGCTCGCCGCCGCTGCATTGATGGAGCACTGACTGTTGCTCAGCGTCACTGCGGCTCCAGGCGCCGCGGAAGAATAAGCCGTGCCGGCGTCGTTGAGCAGGAATAACTGGTTCGCGACCCTGGCGTAGTAGGCCAGGCAGGAATTGGCGGATGACGACGCATTGAAATTCGAGGTGAACCAGACCCACACCGTCGTCAGGTCCGCGGCCCCCAGCGGATCGGCGTACAGTAACGCGAACGTCTGCTGCATTAACGTTCCGCTGCTTGGCGTCACCGATACCGGCGCCGGCGCCGATCCCGCAGGCACAATCCAAGTTCCCATCGTCTGCCAACCGCTATTGGCGCTCGACCCCGCCGCAAACATGTAGATGCTCTTGGTTCCGGCATACCCTGCCGCGAACGCTACCGGGAGGTTCAAAGTCAGATTGGTCCCCGACGCCGTGACACTTGCCGCCGCCGCATTGACGGAGCACTGACTGTTGCTCAGCGTCACTGCTGCCCCTGGCGCCGCGGAAGAATAAGCCGTGCCGGCGTCGTTGAGCAGGAACAACTGGTTCGTAGCCCTGGCGAAGTAGACCAGGCAGGAATTGGCCGACGACACCGAGTTGAAATTCGAGGTGAACCAGACCCACACCGTGGTCAGGTCCGCGGCCCCCAGCGGATCGGCATACTGCAACGCGAACGTCAACTGTGCTCCCGACCCGCTGCTTGGCGTCACCGATAACGCGCTCACAGCTGTGACGGCGGTCTGGATGATGGTGCTGTCGGTAGCGGTGGCGGTTGTAGACGCGCCGCCCGACACGCTTACCGAATTGACTTGCGGCGAACTGGCGCCGGCTCCTACGTTCCCTGTCACTATGATGGCCTGGTAGCTGGCGCCGCCTGCCAGCGCATCGCTGCGCGCGCAGGCGTTGCCGGTGCAGGTCCAACCTGTACCCGTCATCGAACTTAGGGTCAAGCCCGCGGGAAGCGTTTCCGTCACGGTTACCGCGCCGGAGGTTTCTCCCACGCCCGTCTGGTTGGACACTGTGACGGCGTACGTGGCCCCATTCTGGCTCTGGGTGAAATTGCCGCTATGTGTTGAGGAGACGCTCAGGACAGGCGGAAGGGCGCCAAAGAGAATGCTAACGGAGGGATTGTTGGAAGCTGCGACCGCGAGGTCAGCTCTGCCGTCTCCGTTGAAGTCCCCGGCTACGATCGAGGCCGGACCCGCCGCTACCGGGTAATTGGCTGCGGCTTGGAAGGTCCCGTCGCCATTCCCCAGCAGCAGACTCACGCTGTTGTTGGACGGATTGCCGACCGCAAGGTCGGCTTTGCCATCCCCATTGAAGTCGCCCACTGTAATGCAGTAGGTGTAGGTTGCGGTCGGGTAGTCGCCGGCGATCGAGAAGGTTCCATCGCCATTGCCTAGCAGGATGTTCACGCTGTTAGTGGCAACGACGGCGAGATCGGGCTTGCCATCCCCGTTGAAATCGCCCACCGCTAGCGCGGAGGCGCTCAGCGAGTAATTAACCGGGGCTCGGAAGGTCCCGTCGCCGTTGCCCACCATGACCGTCACGCCGTAGAAGCTCGCGCTGGCGAGGTCGGGAATGCCATCGCCATTGAAATCTCCCACTGCCAGATACGCGCCCGGCACGGAGTAATTTACCGCCGCCTGAAAAGTCCCGTCGCCATTGCCTAGCAGGATGTTCACGCCGGCGCCAATAGTTCCGACCGCGATATCGGCAAGTCCGTCGCCGTTGAAATCCGCCACCACAACTGGGAACGGTTCGGTCCCAACGGGGACGTTGACCGCCGTCTGAAAAGTCCCATCGCCAACGCCTAACAGAATACTTACGTTTCCATTGTTACTGTTCGTGACAGCCAGATCAGGCTTACCATCTCCATTGAAATCCCCCACAGCGACTGACTCGGTATAGTTTCCGGTGAGGTAGGAGCCGGCTTTTTGGAAGCCGCCCTGGCCGTTCCCCAACTGGATGTCCACGCCGCCGCCGTACTCACCCACGGCGAGATCGGCTTTTCCATCGCCGTTGAAATCTGCAACCGCCGCTGACACTGGAAGACTGGCGGTGAGCGACTGCCCATTCGTAAAAGATCCGCCGGCCACCGCGTTCACCCCTTGCGCCACCACATTCGAAGCGCTGGCAAGATGGCTGGAATCCCCGCCATAGTACGCCTTCAACTTTCCGCTGCCCGCCGGCAGCAGAATAGTAGATAGAGACGCTGCACCAGAGGCAAGGGTACTGGTTCCAAGCACCGTCACGCCGCCATAGAATGTCACTTTACCAGTGGCAGCTGAGGGCGTAACAGCAGCAGTTAAAATAACGGCTTTGCCAAAAACAGATGGATTCGGCGCGGCGGTCAGCGTGACGCTGGACAACGCGATCACGATGGTTGAATCCGTACCCGAAGCCGCCACCGACCCGCCGCCCGACACGCTTACCGAATTGACCAGCGGCGAAGTGGCGCCGGCTGATACGTTCACTGTCACTGTGATGGCCGGGTAACTGGAACCGCCCGCCAGCGCATCGCTGCGCGTGCAGGTGGCGCCGGTGCAGGTCCACCCCGTACCCGCCGTCGATACCAGACTCAACCCAACGGGAAGCGTCTCCGTAACAGTCACTACGCCAACCGTAGAGGTGGCGCCAGCTCGATTCGAAACTGTCACCGAGTAAGCGGCCCCCGACCGCCCTTGCGCGAAGTTACCAGTGTGCACCGAAGAGACGCTCAAGACTGGCAGAGCCGGCAGAATTGTGACGCTATCGGTCGCGGTGGCCACCGCCCCTCCGCCGCCCGACACGCTTACCGAACTGACCTGCGGCGAACTGGCGCCGGCTGATACGTTCACTGTCACCGTGATGGCCGGGTAGCTGGAACCGCCCGCCAGCGCATCGTTGCGCGCGCAGGCGTTTCCGGTGCAGGTCCACCCCGTACCCGTCATCGAAACCAGACTCAACCCGATGGGAAGCGTTTCCGTTACGGTCACTGCGCCAGCCGTATAGCCTGCGCCAGCCTGGTTGGAAACCGTTATCGTCTCGCCGGCGCCGCTCTGCCCCTGAGTGAAGTTACCGCTATGCGACGCGGAGACGCTCAGAACCGGCGGAACCGGCAGCGTGCCTAACAGAATGTCGACTACCTGGCTGGTGCTGGCCGCGACCGCGAGGTCGGCCCTGCCGTCCCGGTTGAAGTCCGCCACCGCGATGGAGAACGCCCCGCCCGTAATCGGATAGTTCTGGGCCGCTTGGAAGGTTCCGTCGCCATTGCCCAGCAGTATGCCGGCATTGTAAGGGCTGCGCCCGTTGCCGACGGCGAGATCGAGTTTGCCGTCCCCGTTAAAGTCTCCCAGAGCGAGCGATGACGGCTGATTCCCGGCAGGGTAAGTCACGGCGGTCCGGAAGGTCCCATTTCCATTGCCTAGCATGATACTCACGTTATTGGCGGGGGCCCCGTTGGTGATGGCGATATCGGCGTTTCCATCGCCGTTAAAATCTCCCACCACGATGGACGAGGAGGCGGTTACCGTGCCGAAATCGATTTGCGGCTGGAATGTTCCGTCGCCGTTACCCAGCAAGAGAATGACGCTGCCGGACAAGCCGGAGACCACCAGATCGGCCTTACCGTCGTTGTTGAAATCGCCCGCCGCTACGGCATAAGGTATCGAGCCGGCCGTCAGTGCAATTGTTTTGGCGGCCCCGAATGTGCCATCGCCATTGCCGGGCAGGATGCTCACGCTTTCGGGTAACAGGTTGGCCACCGCGAGATCGGCTTTCCCATCGCCATTGAAATCGCCCACCACAAGCGAAAACGGAATGGTTCCAGCGGCGTAATCGACCGCCGGCTGAAGAGTACCGTCGCCATTACCCAGCAGGATACTCACGTTGCCGCCCTGGTTGGCCACCGCGATATCGGCCTTGCCGTCGCCGTTAAAATCGCCCACGACAACCGATTGGGGATTGTTTCCGGCCGGCTTGGTCTCCGAGAGGCGGAAGGTTCCGTCGCCATTGCCTAACAGGATGGCGATATCGCCGCCATTGTTCGCCACCGCCAGATCGGCTATGCCATCGCCGTTGAAATCGCCTACGGCAACCGAGACCGGGTCAGGCCCCGCGCCTGGCTCGCTGCCGGACAGGAAGGCGCCGCCGGCCATCGCAGTCACCGATTGCGCGGCCACATTCGAAGGGCCGGCGCCGTGGCTGGCGTCCCCGCCGTAATACGCGGTCAGCTTGCCGCTTCCCGCCGGCAGCAGGATTGTGGAGAGAGACGCAGTGCCCGCGGAAAGCGAGCTGGTTCCCAACACCACTACGCCGTCGTAGAACGTCACCAGGCCGGTGGCGCCGGAGGGCGTCACGGTAGCAGTGAGGGTGACCGCCCGACCAAATATGGAGAAGTTTGGCGCTGAGACCAGAGCAACGCTGCTAAGCGTAGCGATGGCGGTGGGATCGGTGGCGGCGGCCGGCGCCGACCCGCCGCCGGATACGCTCACCGAATTGACCTGCGGCGATGTGGCGTTAGCCGCCACATTCACGGTTACCGCGATCGCCGGATAGCTGGAGCCGGGAACCAACGCATCGCCGCGGGAGCACATGTTGGCCGCGCACGTCCATCCCGTTCCCGTCATCGCGAGCAGGGTTAGTCCGGCGGGCGTGGTTTCGGCGACTGTCACCATCCCCGCGGTAGCATTGGCCAAAGCGCCGTTGCTCACGGTCACGGTGTACGCGGCCCCCGTCTGCCCTTGCGTGAAGCTGCCGCTGTGGGTCTTCAAGATCGCGAGGGCCGCCTGCGCGCCAGGCACGGTCCAACTGCCCAGAGCCTGAAACACGCTGCTTGAAACCGATCCCGCGGCAGCCATGTAGATGTTCTTAACGCCGGCAAACTGGGCGGTGAAACTGACGGTCAGGTTCAGCGTCAGGCCCGTGCCCGCCGTATTTACGGACGCCGATTGCAGGCTGACGCCGCACTGACTGTTGGCCAGCGCCAGCGAAGGGCTGCCGGAATTGTCGTACAGGTACAACTGGCTGGTCGCGGGGACGTAATACATCTGACAGGAGTTGGCGGGATTGCCGGCCGGCGGCGCCGCACTGAACGAAACTGAAACCGTGGAGAGATCGGTCGCTCCGGCCGCGTCGAAATAGTTCAGAACGAAGCTCTGGCTGGACCCGCCGCCGTTGTTGGGAGCTACCGAGAGCGCCGTAACGGGGGGCGCGCCCAACAGGATGGCGACCTGCCCATTAGAGCCGGTTGCGGCCGCGATATCGGCCTTGCCATCGCCGTTGAAGTCCGCTACCGCCAGCCCAAGCACGCCGTTGGCGACCGGATAGTTATGGGCCGCCTGGAAGGTCCCATTGCCGTTGCCCAGCAGAACGCCGACATTGCCGCTGCCGTAGTTTCCGGCCGCCAGATCCGCGATGCCGTCCCCATTGAAGTCGCCCACCGCCAAGGCGTCGGGCTCGCTGCCGGCCGGGTAGGACACCGCCGGCCGCAAAGTTCCGTCTCCATTGCCCAGCAGGACGATTACGTTATTGCCGGCCGAGTCGGTGACCGCGACGTCGGCCTGGCCATCGGCGTTGAAGTCGCCCACCGCGATGGCATCGGGCTGGCTGCCAGCGGGATAGGCGACGGCCGTCCGAAAAGTCCCATCGCCATTGCCCAGCAGGATGCTCACGGCGCCAGGATTGCCCGGGTAGATCGTGGAGACGGCCAGGTCGGCCTTGCCATCGCCGTTGAAATCCGCGACCGCGATGCCGTAGGGCTCGGTTCCACTGCCGGTGGAGTAGTTGACCGGAGCCTGGAAGGTTCCATCCCCATTGCCCAACAGGATACTCACGTTGGCGCTGTAGAAGTTGGTGACGGCGAGATCGGCTTTGCCGTCGCCGTTGAAATCGCCTGCCACCACCGATTGCGGGTTCGTGCCAAGCCGATTGTTCATCACCGCCTGGAAGGTTCCGTCGCCATTGCCCAGCAGGACGCCCACGCTGCCGCCGCTGAAGTCGGTGACGGCGAGATCGGCCTTGCCGTCGCCGTTGAAGTCCCCGACGGCCACCGAATACGTATTGGCTCCGGCCGCGAAACTGCCTCCGGCGCGGAAGGTTCCATCGCCGTTGCCCAAGAGGATGCTCAAAGGGCCGCCGGAATTCGCCACGGCGAGGTCGGCATTGCCGTCTCCATTGAAATCGCCAATGGCCACCGCGACCGGAGCTGCGCCAACATTTGCCAGGCCGCGCAGCGCGAAAGCGCCGCCCGGCTGGGTGACGGTGGATTGCGCAACCACATTCGAAGCGCCGGCGCCGTGGCTGGAATCGCCGCCATAGTAGGCCTGCAACTTCACGCTGCCCGCGGGAAGCATGATGGTGGATAGGGAGGCAACGCCGGCTGAGAGCGAACTTACGCCAAGGACGGCCGTGCCCGCATAGAACGTTACCCGGCCGGTGGCAGCGGAGGGCGTTACCGTGGCGGTAAGAGTCACCGCCTGGCCGAAGATGGATGGGTTAGGTACGGAGACGAGCGAAGTAACGCCTGGCGGCAGGATGAGGGTGGAATCCGTGGCGGAAGCCGGCGCCGCGCCGCCGCCCGAAACGGACACCACATTCACCTGCGGCGAAGCGGCGGCAGGCGACACACCGACGGTCACGGTGATGGCCGGATAGCTGGCGGCGGCCGCCAGGACATCGTTCCGGGTGCAGTTATTGCCGCCACAGAACCAACCCGCGCCCGACATGGAAACCAAGCTCAAGCCCGAGGGCGGGTTTTCGGTCACGGTAACGGCGCCGGTGGTGGGCCCCGCGAGGTTGCGGTTCGAGACCGTAACCGTGTAGGTGGCGTCCGGCTGCCCCTGTGTGAAGCTATCGCTGTGGGTTCTGGTAATGCTCAGGGCGGGCTGGGCCGGCTGGGCGTTCGCGCGCGGAACAGCGGAGAAAGCCAGAGCCGCCGCGAGACTCACTGGCAGCAGGCCATTCAGCAGGCGTCCCATGAGGACAAGGTCGCGAGTAATCACGCTGGAAGGTTCCCCCGTAACAGTACTAAGCCGCTTGTGTTGTTGCCGGATTATCCCGGCTTAGTACCAGGGGCCATGAAAATAACCTGAAGCTTGAAAAGCGGTGAACAGCTGGTCTACATCTCTAACGCAGACTCGGTTCCCAACGGTTATGGCGCAAGCGGGATCTCCGCGGATAGCGGCTTGCGAGCCGTGCGAAACTCGTACTTCATAGTTGCAATGGCGGTTCCGGAATCGGCGCTGCGCAGGATGCGGCCCTGGACACAGAGTTGCAATGGACACGATCCGTCGAGCAGGTATGGCCATTCCAGCGAGACCTTGACGAACTCGCCCCTAACGAATCGGTGGCCGCACTGGAACAGCAGGCCGGAGCT
Source organism: Bryobacterales bacterium (assembly GCA_003135055.1). GTDB lineage: Bacteria > Acidobacteriota > Terriglobia > Bryobacterales > Bryobacteraceae > PALSA-243. The sequence continues at coordinate 7,633 of PLDF01000443.1, forward strand.
TCCCATATTGCAGAGTTCCCCGCTGCCGTGCTGCCCGGATTTCAATGTGTACGTCAGCTTCAAAGCGAGGGGAAAACGGCGCTGTTGCCGCCGATTACTTCGAGCGAGGGACGCCACGCCATGCGAACGCGCGATGTCTCCCCACTTTAGCGGAAACAGGTTGGCGCGATCCGGATTGTAAAGACTCGGCCCCTCGATCGGGGCCGAGGCTTTGAAAGGACTGTTAGCGCCTACCAACGCTTTTGACCACCGCCGCCCCCCGACCGCTCGGTCTTGGCCTTGGCTTCATTGACGTTGAGCGCGCGGCCGTCGAGATCTTTCCCGTTCAGCGCGGCAATCGCCTTGTTGCCCTCGGCATCGTTGCTCATTTCGACGAATCCAAAGCCTCGCGGCTGACCCGAATCGCGATCGGTAACAATGTTCACACGATCCACGGCGCCATGAGCTTCAAAAAGAGTCCGGACCGCCTGCTCCGTCGCTCCAAAGCTGAGATTTCCTACAAAAATGTTCTTCATCCTCTTAAGTCCTTTGCTGATTTGAAGACGGGCTAATCTGGAAGGGGGACTAATTTAGCGGGACTAGCTAGAAAGGTCGGCCTTGAATCGGCGGGAAGTCAAATCCATTACTCAGCATACCACTAAACTAAATTTCATAATATGCCGTCGACTAAGTTCCGCTTCGGCCCAGGTACCCTTTCATACCTCCGCTCCACAACTTACTCAAACGTACAATCGGCTCCGCGGGGCGGGCGCTTACACACTATTGGGATAGGATATCCCCTTGAATCAGGCAGGCGTTGGCAACATTTGCGGGCGGCCCCCTCGCGTGCGTTACCGGTCCCTGGCTCCGCTTCCGGCAGCGGTCAAGGCATCGGGGTCGGACCAGGAGGTCCGACCTACTGGTGATCAAGCGCATCCCTGTTTCCAATCGATTTTTCGGAGCGCTGCGCAACCTTATTTCTACGCGGCCATGGGCGATCAGGCGGGGAAGCGGTAACAGTCGACACCGAAGGGTTGATGCGGGGTTTCAAGGCGAGGCTCGACAGGCCGCTAACCAAGGATCTTGCCGGCCTTCGCGTGGATCGCCTGGAGTCACAGGTGGGACAGACGATCGTTTTATGTCGTCTGTCTTTCGCGGGGCATCACAGACCACAAAAGGCGATGTCCTACCTATTCTGGCTCGGCTTCGCTACCGTCCCGCAGCCACCCGCGGCTTTTCGAAGACTACCGCCTCCACGTCGCCAAAGGAGCCGAGCCGCCGGTAGCGCCACGCCGCCAGCTCGGGCTGCGCCCGGAACCATTCCCGCCAATCGAGCACGCTCCTCTCCGGCCCATAAATCGCGAACCGTCCCGCGGCCGGCAAAACCTCTTGCGTCAATTTGCGCGCTTCCAGCACGGCTTCCGGCGAGCTCTCGAACGGAAAAGGATACTCTCTGCCCGCCACCCGGTAAACCAGCAGTTGGGAATAGAGGAAGCTGTCCATCGGATAGTCCGTGCGCCACACCGGAGGCTTCGCCTCAATGAATGGACTCGGACAGATCACCGGCGTATCTGCCCCCAGCCCCTGCGCGTTCAGGGAAAGCGCCGCGCCGCGCCAATTCGAGTTATGATGCGGCGGCCAAAGCTGGGTCCACTGGCCCAGCAATAGCAGCACGCCCCCGCCCAGCGCCAGCGAAAGCGTTCTCCAATGCCGCGGAGGAATGAACAGCGCCGCCGCCGCGGTGGCGGCCAGCGCGGCTCCGGGCAGACCCAGATACAAATACCGCGGCACAAAGGTCACATTGCCGGTGAGCCAGGAAAACCCGAACAGACCGAGCGGCGCGCACAGCCACCACGCCGCAATCAGCGCCAACGGACTCCACGCCGGAAGTTTGCCCGCGGGCAGGCGCAGCCAGCGGCCCAGAATCGCGGCCGACACGCTGCATGTGGCCAGCAGGCCAAGCTTCAGCGATGCCGCGAGGTCCGTTGCGCCTGGCAGCGGCGAGACCACGTGCGCGGCCGCCGTCCGAAGAATTGCCGCTGCGCCGCCCGCCACCGGCGCAAGCAATGCGCCCAACAAAGCGAACGCCGCGCCGGCGCGCAGCCAGGTAACTTCGGTATCCCGCCGCGCCACTCTCACTATCGCGTACGCGGCGAACATCGCATAGAACGGCCAGAACACCAGGTGCACCCGCCACAGCAAACTCGCGCACCCGGCGAATAGAATCCCATCCACCCAGCGATTGGAATCGAGCCATCGAATCAGCAGCCACACGCTCACGCAAAGCACGCAGCTGCCCAGCGCGTAGGGGCGCGCGTCCGCCGCCTGATCGTTGAATCCGCGCAACGCCAGGCACGCAAACACCGTGAACCATCCCGCGTCGGGATGAATCAGCCTGGCCGCGATCTTCCCGATCAGCCACAGCGCAGCGATCATCGCCAGCAGCGAAGGCAGCCGGTAGGCCACTTCGGAGAAGCCGAACAACTTCCCCGCCGCCCGCGGCAGCGCGTAGTAAATGGACATCGGCACCTGCGGCGCCACCCGCAGCGTGGCGTCGTCCGCGCCGTGATTCACCACGAACGAGGTCGCCATCTCGTCCACCCAAAGGCTCGAGCCCAGCGGCATCACCCAGAGCCGGATGATGCACAGCGCCACCAACAGCGCTAACCAATACACGTCGATGGAGTGCCGCTTCATAGCTGGTGAACTCGAACTTCCGGATTGTTTATGCTAACGTCCGGCGTGCCAAGCCGGTTGCCGCCAATGTTAACGATTGTCAAATCGCGAACGCCAAACTGTGCCCAGGTGGTCACAGCGTTGCCCCAGCCTCACGCCCACACTCGCCAAAATCGTGCAAAAGAGGCCCTTTTTGACGTTTCTTTACGTCCCAGCCGGATCATCGCATCGTCGATAGAACGCGCCGTCTCGTCAAACTAGTATGAACCGTTATCCTCTCACCCACATTCATACAGTCCCTGGGTCAATCCCTGGGTCAGTCCCTGGGTCGTTCGCAGAGTCCGCCCCCGCCTTTCGCGTGCGCTCCATGTTGCGGCCCTCAGGTTCGAGCCGCCCATTCACTCTTAGCCCAGCGGCGTCCTCTAGTCCGGCGGAATCCTCGCAAGAATGCCCGCGCATCCAATGCTTGGATTACCACGGCCGGCGGCGCGCGGGCCGGACCGCCGGCGATTTCGTCGACTTCATTTCGCCTGGCGCCGCCAGCCTCGCCGTCTGCATGGGCGCCGCTTCCGTTCACGGAAACGATTCCTCCCTCATGGTGGCCGGTCTTGAAACCCTTCTTTGCGGCCTCAGCGCCCATGCCCGGTTCAGACCGGCGTCCATTGCCCGGGAGCTCAACCGATCTGTCTGCGGCGCCGGCGGCGATGGTTCCTATGCCACGCTCTTCTTCGCCTGCGTGGATTCGCTACGGCGCGAGCTGTGCTATGTCAACGCCGGCCACGAGCCAGCCCTGCTGCTTCGTAAGCGCCAGAGCCGCGCCATCGCGCTCGAAAGCACTGGAGCCGTACTCGGCCTCACCCAGCGCTCCAGTTATGGTCAGCGCACCATTCCTCTCGAACCGGGCGATCTGCTCGCCATCTTCTCCGAAGGCCTCGCCGAAGCCGTCGATATGCGCGGCCGTCCGTTCGGCTCCGCCGGCGTGCTCAGCGTCCTTCGGCGCTCCCAATGCGCGCGCGCGGCCGATCTGGTGCAGGAAATCCTCGACGCGGCCGAACGCCACGCCGGCCCGGGCGCGCCGTCCGCGGATCAAACCGTCGCCGTAGTCCGCTTCACCGGCGGCATGGATAAGGCGATTCCGGCCGAAGCCGAGACAGAGCTTGCGTTCGCCGTGGCACGTGCCTGCTAGCGATGGACAAACGAGACTTGGACTTTAACGCGGAGGCGCGGAGAGGCGGAGGCAGCGCGGAGTTCTTTTGAGAGAGAAACTTCTCCGCGCCTTCGTCCGCTGCTCTGCGCTTCTCTCTGGAACCTCACCTGCAAACCCTCTATCTTCAGTGGACACCGTCGCGGCAGTTTTGCTTTGATTCCTCCGCTTCCTCCTGCCTCCGAGCCACTCGATAATCGCATGGGCTACAATCGTTCTGACCCTTTCACCGGAAATCCGGACCTTCTCACAAACTCCGACAAACTCCGCGCCTTCCTCCGCCACTCCGCGCCTCCGCGTTAAGATGACAGCCTCGACTTTCCGCTCACCCCATCCGCTTCGGCAACGCCCCTCAAGTTTCCTCGCCCTATGAACGACGACGTCAGTCGGCGCGGGTGCTCCGCGTCGATTCACCCTTCCATCATTTTTCGCAGGAACACCAATTGCCCCAAGTGATACGCGTTGTGGTCCGCCGCCAGCAACGCTTCGCGAAGCAGCGTCTGCCCCGTGCCGTGAGGAATCTTCGCCAGCAGATCGTGCTTCGTATCGGCGATGAGATCCTGCATCTCCTTGAGGTCGGCTTGAAATTGCCGAATGCTTTCGTCCCAGGCATCCTCGCTCGGCGGGGCCTCGGCAGCCGGCCAGTAATCGCCGGGGAACGTCTTCTCCCGATACTTGGGATTGCGGCTGAAGTCGAGAATATCCTCCTGCGCAATCCGCATGTGCTCCAGCAGTTGCCACGCCGAATGTGGCGCGCCATGCGGCCTGGCGCCGCGCATTGCCACGGGAAAACCGGAGAGCGCCGCTTCGAAATTCACGTGCGCGCCCTTCATGCGCAGCAGGTCGGCCAGATGCTTGCGTAGAGAGAAGGTCTCTTGCTTTGCCATACTCTAAGTTTCGTACACACCCGGCCTGCCGTTTTGCATGCCGTCCGCTCTACACCGGCACGCCCGCTCTCCACAATAAATACCCCACCGCCTGCTTCACGTAATTCCACCGCTCGCGCAGCGGATGGGTCGCGTTCTCTCTTCGCGGCGAGCCGTAAACGGTCAGTCCGTACGATTGCAGCATCCGCTTCACGCGGTAAATATGATAGCCGTCGCTGACCACGATGGCCGAACGCAATCCCATCCGCCGCATGATCTCGCCCGCCATGGTGGTCGATTCCACCGTGGTCTCGCCTTCGGTCTCGACCGAGATCGCCTCCGAGGGCACGCCGCGGGCGATCAGATACGAGCGTCCCACGGCCCCTTCCGTGAACACGGCGTCGCCGCCCGCGCCGCCGGTGGTCATGATGCGCGGCGCCAGTTTGGCGGCGTAAAGCTCCACCGCATGGTCCAGGCGGGCGCGCAAAACGGGCGACGGTCGGCCATGGTATTCGGCCGCGCCCAATACGAGTATGATATCGGCGGGCTGCGCTTCGTCGCGGGTGGATTGCCGTTCGATCCGCACCGAGAAATACGCGATGAAGAGAATTATGGCGGCCAGCCCTGCCACCACCGCGTTCCAGACGGTTCTTTTCACCTGTGCCACACTTATTGTAATCGCAATGGCTAGCTCCGAAACCATCGTCAGCCCCGCCAATCCGCTGCTCAAAGACGTGCGGCGCGCGATCGCTCGCGGCAGCCTGACGCAACAGGGATGGTGCGTGGCGGAGACCTTTCACCTGCTCGAAGAGGCGCTGCGCAGCAGTTGCGAAGTCAAAATGGTGTTGGCGGCGGAATCGGCGCGATGGGCCGCGGAAGGGCATGTGCGGCGTCTGCCCGGCGTGAAGGTCGCAGTGCTGCCGGACGCCCTGTTTCAGAGCATTTCGGACACCGAAACCAGCCAGGGTGTGATGGCGCTGGTCAGTCCCCCGGCGTGGCGCATCGAGCAGCTATTTCGCGGCAATGCGCTGGTGGTGGTGCTCGACGGCCTGCAGGACCCGGGCAATGCCGGCGCGATTCTGCGCGCAGCCGAGGCATTCGGCGCAACCGGCGCCATCTTCTTAAAGGGCACCGTGAGTCCGTACAATCCGAAAACTCTGCGCGCCTCGGCCGGTTCGCTGTTTCGCGTTCCGTACCTGCACGGCGTGAATGCGGAACTGGCGCTCGCCGCGCTCCGTCAGAACCAGGTGGAGCTGTTCGCGGGCGTACCCGCGTCGGGCGAACCTGCGTCGGGCAATGGGACGGTCCGCTGGTTGGCGAGCGTGGATCTCACCGTGAAGTGCGGCTTGATCGTCGGCAACGAAGCGCGCGGCGTGGGCGCGGAGCTGCGCAGCGCGGCGCTGGACGTTTCCATTCCCACGGTGGGCGTGGAATCGCTGAACGCCGCGGTGGCGGCGGGCATTCTGCTCTACGAAGCGCGGCGGCAGAGGACGCTGCAAAGTGGCGCGGGGCCATGCCCTGCGCAGAAACATGAAGCGTAGCGGCAGAGGATGCCGCCGCAGAGGGCGCCGCCGTTAAGGATGCAAAGCCAGTGAGCCTATTCGATTCCACTCCGCTCCGCGCCCCGGATCTCGGCTCCGCGAAGCGTCCGCTGGCTGAGCGCATGCGGCCGGAGCGCCTGGAAGATTACATCGGCCAGGAGCATATTCTGGGGCCGGATAAACCGCTGCGGCGGCAGATTGAGCGCGACGAGCTGACGTCGATTATTCTCTGGGGCCCGCCGGGCGTTGGCAAGACCACGCTGGCCAAGCTGATTGCGCGCGTGACCCGCTGCGAATTCATTCCCTTCAGCGCCGTGCTCAGCGGCATCAAGGAAATCAAAGCCGTGATGGCCGACGCGGAAAAGCTCCGCCGCCTGGGCAAGCGCACCATCCTCTTCATCGACGAAATCCATCGCTTCAACAAGGCTCAGCAGGACGCGTTTCTTCCCTATGTGGAGCGCGGCGACATCATCCTGATCGGCGCCACCACGGAAAATCCGTCGTTTGAGGTGATCGCCGCGCTGCTATCGCGGTCGCGGGTGTACGCCCTCCGCGGGCTGACCGTGCCTGAGATCGTGGCCTTGCTGCAGCGCGCGCTGCCGGCCGTCGGTCTGCGCGCTCCCGACGAATTGCTCGAGCAGATCGCCATCTACGCCAACGGCGACGCGCGCCAGGCCTACAACACCCTGGAAGCCGCCGCCGCCGTGGCCGCATCGCCTGGCGGCGAGCTCACCGAAGCCGCCGTGCAGGACGCCATGCAGCGCAAGGTGCTGCTCTACGGCAAGGGCGGCGAAGAGCATTTCAATTTGATTTCCGCGCTGCACAAATCGGTGCGGTCGAGCGATGTAGATGCCGCGCTCTACTGGCTCACGCGCATGCTGGAAGCCGGCGAAGACCGTCTCTACATCGCGCGCCGGCTGATCCGCATGGCGAGCGAAGATATCGGCTTGGCGGACCCGCGCGCGCTCGAACAATCCATCGCCGCCATGCAGGCGGTGCACTTCCTGGGGATTCCCGAAGGCGATCTGGCGCTGGGGCAGGCCGCGATTTATCTCTGCATGGCGCCGAAATCGGACGCGGCGTATCGCGCCATGGGCGCCGTTCACAGCGACGTACAAAACACCATCGCCGAGCCCGTACCCATGAACTTGCGCAACGCCCCGACCAGCCACATGAAAGCGTGGGGATACGGCGAAGGCTACCAGCACGCGCACAAGTTCGAGGATGCCATGGTGGATATGGAATGCCTGCCTCCATCGCTGGCCGGCCGGCAATACTATTTCCCGACGGACCGCGGCGTGGAAAAGCGCATCGCGGAACGCCTGGAAGAGATCCGCCGTATTCGACGCAAGTGAGTCCTCAACGCGGAGACGCGGAGGGAAGGAGCCGGCGCGGAGAAGACATTTCCCTCAAAAATAACTCCGCGTTGCCTCCGCCTCTCCGCGCCTCCGCGTTGAACAGCAAGCTTGCCGTAGGGCGTAAGGCTACTTCTTGATCTTCAAATCCAGGTTCGCGGCCTTTCGGGAATCGAAAGAGCTCAGCGTCTTGGTTGGGCTGGACGCGCCCTTGTTTTCCGCCCTCAGCTCGTAATCCACATCCGGGCTCAATCCGTGGAAAAAATAGGAGCCGTGCTCCTGGGTGATGAACGACCGCACCTGCAGGGTCTTGGTGTTTTTGAGATACACCACGGCCCCGACGATGGGGGAATCGTCCGGTGCGCTGACCACACCCTGAACCGTGCGGCCATCCTCGTCGCCTTTCTTCTTGCTCTGCGCAAAACCCAGGCAGGCGCACAGCATCGCCGCCACCAGGAGAGCCGTCCATCGCCGGCGCATGAAATTAATGCCAGTCCTCTTCGGCTTCCTCTTCGTCCTCTTCGACGAAATCATCGTCTTCCTCTTCCTCTTCTTCGACTTCCTCGGCGGATTCCAATTCCAGCGGATCGGTGCTCAGCACCGTCAAAACGGCGCCGCACTCGTCGCAGCTGATGGTATCGCCCTCGTCGATGTCTTCCTCGTCCACGTCGATGACACCGTCACAATCGGGGCACTTGATCCTGTCGTCGACCGCCATCGCCAAATATCCTCCTGAAATACTACTGATAGCCGAATGTCCGCCGCCATTGCAAGCCGAATCTTTGTATCGAACGGATTATTTTCGAGCCAGCTTCGTCCAAAAGAGCCGCCATTCCACATTGTACAAAGAGAAGGCCCGTGTCCCCCGCGGACCGGGAGAGGCTGAAACGTGCGTTGAAAGCGAGTCGCGGCTCCGGCTGTCCGCCTCACGCCAGGAACACGCTACTTGGCGACCCGCCAGCTTGCCGGACGACGCGGACCAAGACCGTGGGAGACGAGGCTGGTCCGCCCTCGCGGGACCCTGGCCGGGCTCTCCGGCACTGAGCGCGCCAACCTCCTTCAATGCCGGTTGGGTAAAACGGCAGGCCATCATCGAAGAACGGCTTGACCCCAAGGCACAGCGCGATGCGAGGCCACCCTCTCCAAAATGCCGACGAGCCAACGATGCGTATGGTATGATACCAGTGCGCATGGGTTGCAAATGCCAGACATGACGAGAGAGCCCGCGATTGCCTTTGCGAACCAACTCCGTGCCGCGCGCCTGGCGGCCTTGGGCGATGCCGAAGCGTTCGATGGGATCGTCCACGTGGTTGAGCGGCTCGGGAGCTACCTTTCAAAAGAACTGTTGGGTGACAAGGGCGAATACGGCACTCTCTACAGATACGCTGGAAAACTCAAAGACCTTGCAGCAAACTCGGGTATGGCACTAAAGACACCCGACCAATTTAGGAACCTCCTGACGCCATTTGAAACGCTCTACAAATTGGTAACCGTGGCTCGGAATGACGCACTACACCAGGGCGCCTTTGCTCGGCACCTGACAAAGCACGTGATCGAACTCGCTATCATTTTGGAGGACGCCTTGAGGACCCATATGAACCTCGTTGTTACGGACTTCATGGTTCGAAACCCGGTCTGCGCAGAGCCTTGGCAGCCGGTCGGCTTCATTCGACAGCAGATGCTCGCGAATTCCTACTCGTACCTGCCGGTGCTCTGCCGTAAGGGAGACTGGCGCGTCGTTTCAGACGCCGCGGTCGCCATCTTCCTTGGTTCGGCGAGGGAGAGGGGGGATCGCACAAAACTCCTGGCGTCGACCCTTGAAGAAGCTGAACAAGCTTCGGTCCCCTTGAAGCTGACACCTGCCAAGTTCGTTGATGAGCAGACGCCACTCGACGATGCTTTGAAGCGTTTGACGGAACCGCCGATATTGCTCGTACAGAATCCAGACGGGACGGGGCTTCTTGGCATCTTGACGGCCTTCGACCTCCTGTAGCGCGCAATGCCTGTGGCACTAGCGCTGACTTGTTCGACACATAGCCCTGTGATGTGACGCCGTCCGGGAGTGTTCCGAACACAAACCCCAATCTCGGCACAGAGGAATCGGATTGGCAATACCCGCGCAGGCCAGTACGTTAATCTGGAAACCTCCCAGACGTTTTGGCAGATCAGTTGAACTCACATGTGGTGCTAGAATTTCCCGTATGGAACGACCGATCAGAACATTCGCGCTTGCATTCGTCGGGCATTGGTGGGAAATGATGGGCTGCGCCGCGTTCACCTTCTTAAGCATTTATAGCGCGCAGTCAAACCGCAGCAACGCGTGGGGCGTTTCGGCAAGTGTATTTTTGGCAGTATGTTTTTTTATGGTCGCCGCGTATCGCACATGGAAGCCAGAGCATGATGCGCGACGTAAAGCCGAGGCTGAATTAAACGCCAAGCCTGACATGAAAGGAACAATTTCGGCTACCATCCTCCAGTACAACCCAATGGAAGATCAGGCCGTTGACGGTTCAAGCCTATCCTATGACTGCGACTGCTCGAATCACGGCCGAGCAGGTTGTGAGATCAACAAGGTATCTGTAATTTTGTCAGGCCCAGAGTTCCCCAGCCCACGTCGAGAAGTGAAGAATATCATGTCGAGGCAGGTAGGGCCGGGCCAGCAATTTAGACTTCGCGACGACTTCGTGATTCCCGGCATTAAACAGAGCAAATTACGCAAAGCACAAATCTCTCTTCACTTGATAGATAGTCTTGGGATCGAGTATTTAAAAACCACCACCGAGATTGTTAGACGCTGAGTCGAGTGCATGGAAGACGACATGCGCTGGGCAAGCGCGGCACCTGATCCAATATAGTCCGGCATCGACGCTGAGGAGACAGGCCATGGTCACTGCCAGACATTGTAGCTGCCGGTTTCCGAGGCGATCAGCTTCCCATCGACGTATAGGCCGAATGTTGTGGTACGTGTCTTACCGCCCGCGTAAGCGATCTGGAGGAATCCTCCAAACGCTGCCAGTTGCGGGTGATTGGTGCCGTTGATGACAAACGTGGTCCCAGGCGTAAACGTGCCCGTCGTTACGACCGTGGTGTTTGCGTTTCGATTCCCATCGTTTGGAGCGGCAGGCAAGTAGCTCAATGCCCACGTTGCAAAGGGATCAATTCTCGCAAAAGGAATAACATCGCCGGGAAATTGCGTACAGCCAGTCGTCCCGCAACTAAGAAAGTCGAATATCAACTCCGAGTAGGGGGGCTGGCCGTACCCGGAGAAGTTCCCACTCCGAGCCACGAGCGTCGGAAGGGTCAGCGTGGCCGTGTAATCGCCCTGTTGCGTGTCGAAGTGAATCACCGCCGTCGCAGCGTCAGTGGTTGCGACAACGTCAAAAGGCTGAGCGTTCGGCGCGATATCGAAGCTCACGTTGAAGACGGCGGCAAGGAGGAGCACAGACATAGTGACCGGCGACATCGTGCCGGGGACGGCGTACGTCGAGGGAAGGTTATTCGTGGGCGGGTAAAGCCCCGCGATGGAGCCAGTCACGTTGCTGACGTTGTTTCCCGACGCCACGCCGATTTGGGCGATGTTGCTCTGCCAGAACCCCGAACGAAGATAGATCCGGTCGGTGATCGCGCCGTTCGGCTGAACGTTAAGCTGATAGATACCCGGAAGTCCAGGGGCCAAGCCCGCGAAGAGCACCGTCGCCGGCGTGTCGCCAACGTAAACGTCAACCGGGTTCACAACCGAATTGAACGGCGCGGTTGAGTTTCCTCCGCTGGCAGAACTGGCGGGCGGGTTGGTTGGTCCCAGGCCCGCCGCGTAGAGAATCAGCGGGTTCTGGCCCACCGTGGTGACCGGTTGGAATGAGCCATCGAACACGAGGGCGGCCCCCGTTCCGGATCCGTTTTGGGTGAATAGGCTGGGCGCTTCAGCCGAGACAAATTGCAGAAAGGCGGGCGAGCCTGCACCTAACGCCGAGGTGACGACTACTGGCACCGACCCCCCAAAGGTCGTGAACGGCACTGCAAAAGGAATCAGCGCATTGATCTGAGTCGGCGAAACATAAGACAGAGGAGCCAAGTACGAACCACCAGCACCCGAGCCGACAGTAACCGACACGCCGTTCAGTTGCGTCGGCAGGGGCACGGCTTGCGCACTCGCGACGGAAGGCGCGAGATTCGTTCCAAATATGGCTGCCCACGTTCCGGGCGCTACGTTCCCGGCGTATGAGGCACCATTCAGGATGGCCGATACTACAGGAGCATTGCACGCCGCCGGGTTGCCACTGGCGCACGCGACCACGCTAGCCACATCGCTGACAGTGGCCGACACCACAGGTGTGGTCCCAAGCCCCCCAGAACCGGAAACCGTCACCTGATTCGTCACTTGCGCAGGGCAGTTGGGTGCCACATTGACTGTCACGGTGATGGGAGGGTAGCTGGAACCGGGATTGAGGACATCGCTCCGGGTGCAATAACCGCCCGAGCAACTCCAGCCCGTGCCATTCGCCGAAACCAGCGTCAGGCCGGTTGGCAAGCTGTCCCCAACCGTTACGGTTTCGTTACTCGGGCCAGCCGAAGCGCCGTTGCTGACGGCTATGGTGTAGGTGGCTCCAGTCTGCCCCTGTGCGAAACTGCCGCTGTGCGTCTTGGAGATGCTCAGAACGGGTGGACCGAGGATGGTGGTCGTGTCGCTGGCGCTGGCATCGCTGACCCACGTGCCGTTTTCACCGGATACTACCAAGTAGGATAAGGCCACCTGGCTGGTGACCAGCGACGGCGAGTTGCCGGCCACACTCACTGTTATTGTAATCGGCGGGTAGCTCGCCCCAGGAGCCAGCACGGCGCTTCTGAGACCGCCATCCCAACCTATTCCACCCATCGAAAGCACCGACCAGCCCGTAGGTGGCGTAAACGAAACTAGTACCGTTGCCCCGGTCCATTCGGTTCCCGACTGGTTGGACACGGTAACCGTGTAGGTGCCTATCTGCCCTTGCGCGAAATTTCCCGTGTGCGTCATGGAGATGCTTAGGATGGGCTGTTGGCTGATGCAGGTGCCGGGGATCGCCAGCGACACAAGCAGTGCGAGTACGGCCCATCGCATCCTCGGAATGAGCCGGGCTGGCTTCATAAAATACAACCTATCACCAAGAGGGCCAACCCAGGACCAATCGCGCCGGAAAACAAGCTGATAACGCCAAAGACGAAGCAGCCAATCTTGGCGGTTACGTACAAGCCCAAAAAGATATCGGACAAGCCGCTGCCGGGTTCGGGTGTAGGGTTAGCCGCTCTCCAGCGCTCTTCCTCTTCGCGTTCACTCCAACACCGAGTATCGTAGGATTCGCCGTACTCCTGGCGCAAACTTTCATGGGTGCATCTGGGACAAACGCAAAAGCAATCATCTCTTGATCGTGTGCATCCTAGCGCTCGATCCTCGGCTTCGGCGCGTTCTATGCCCCAAGAGGTACGCTCAATAAGGCCCTCAAAGTCTTCCATTTGGCTGCAGTGGCTGTACTGAGTCCTAAGACGTTCAAGTAGAGCTTGGTGTTCGTTATTCGCGGTCTCGTGGTCTCTTTCATCCTTTGTGTTTAGAGAGCCGTCCACTACTTTAGGGTGAGCCATCGAGCGAAGGGTGCGAAACGCCGCGACGACCATTTTCCGCCCCCGCTCCGGCGACAAAGCCAATGCTGCTCTCACGGCGCGGCATCTCCTTTTCCAGTGTGGCGTCTATCGTCCACAGTGTTCACCCCTAGCGCCCTAATTCTGCTCGGGCCGCTCCCCAGCTTCCTCCGACGCCCGATACTCTTCGACCATGCTGAGGTCCAGTTTCGCCGGGACGTTTCCATGTTGGTCGAAGACAACTAGCTTTCCAGTGCCATCTTCCATTGCGCGGACTCCTCCTGGAATGCGCAGGTGGGCGTCGTCGTTCTTCTTCACGTTCATCACAGTGGCCATTGCGGTGTTCTTTCGCGCCCCCCGTGTGAGGCCTGCCCGCGCCCGTGCAGTGTTGTAGCAAGTATTCTGTCAGAATGCGTTCTGCAGACGTTTATACAACATTTCGACAACCATTGTCTCGGTGCCATCAGGAGCCGCAGACTTCCAGAAACGCTTTGGGGGCGAGGGCTCGGGAGGATCCGAACAACGCACTGGGAGCGGAGCCCGCCCTTCGTCCGGGCTCATCATCCGTCCAGCGCGCAGTTGAGGGGCCCGCCGCCAAGGCCGCCGCCCGCATCCGCACCAATCCGCGCTAACCCGGCCTGCGATCAACCCAACTTTCAGGCGCCGCCGTGGGCCGTCCGCGCCGTCACTTATAATAGTAAGTATCCATGCACCAGAAACTGAACGAGCGGATCGTCGATCTCGATCCGCAAGAGACCTCGGAATGGGTCGCCGCGCTGGACGAAATCATCGACCAGGCGGGTCCCGACCGCGCCACCTACCTTTTGGAGCGGTTGACAGAGCGGGCGCGCGCTAACGGCGCGGAATTGCCCATCCAGCTCAACACCCCTTACGTGAACACCATCCGGGTGGAGGAGGAACTTCCCTACCCCGGCGACCGCGCCATGGAACGGCGCATAAAGAGCCTGGTTCGCTGGAACGCCATGGCGATGGTGGTGCACCAGAACAAATTCGATGCCGGCATCGGCGGCCACATTTCGACGTATGCATCGCTGGCGACGCTGCTCGAAGTGGGCTTCAACCACTTCTTTCACGCCAAGTATGGCGACGAACCGGGCGACCTCATCTACTTCCAGGGCCATGCCTCGCCGGGCGTATACGCGCGCGCGTTTCTGGAGGGCCGCCTCACTGAGGAGCACCTGGAGAATTTCCGCCACGAGCTGCGCGGCAAGCCGGGCCTTCCGTCATACCCGCATCCGTGGCTGATGCCCGATTTCTGGAGTTTCCCCACCGTCTCGATGGGGCTCGGTCCGCTGTGCGCCATCTATCAGGCGCGCTTCATGCGGTATATGGAAAACCGCAAGCTCATCCCCGTCACCGGGCGCAAGGTGTGGGCGTTTCTGGGCGACGGAGAGCAGGACGAGCCGGAATCCATGGGCTCGCTCACGCTGGCCTCGCGCGAAAAGCTCGACAACCTGATCTTCGTCATCAACTGCAACCTGCAGCGCCTCGATGGACCCGTGCGCGGCAACGGCAAAGTGATTCAGGAATTGGAAGCGGCCTACCGCGGCGCCGGCTGGAACGTGATCAAGGTGATGTGGGGCGGCGATTGGGACGATTTGCTGTCGCGCGACGTGAACGGCGTCTTACAGAAGCGCCTCTACGAGATTGTCGATGGCGAATTCCAGACGTGCTTCACCAAGGGCGGCGCTTATATCCGCGAACACCTGTTCGGCAGCTCGCCCGAGCTGCGCGACCTGGTAGCGCAATTCTCCGATGAACAACTTGAAAGCCTGCACCGCGGCGGCCACGATCCCAAAAAAGTTTACAACGCCTACAAGGTGGCGGTGGAGACCACGGGTGGGCCCACGGTGATTCTGGCGCATACCATCAAGGGTTACGGTTTGGGCGAAGCCGGCGAAGGCCGCAACGTCACGCACCAGCAGAAGAAGCTCAATGAGCAGGAGATTATTTATTTCCGCTCGCGCTTCGAAATTCCCATTCCGGAGGAAGCCGCGAAGAACGCCAGCTTCTTCCGCCCGCCCGCGGACAGCTCGGAAATCGCCTACATGCACGAACGGAGGCGGCAGTTGGGCGGCTATATGCCCACGCGTTCGGTTCCGCCTTCGCAGATTCAGGCGCCGCCGCTCGAAACGCTGAAGGAATCGCTCGAAGGTTCGGGCGGCCGCGAGGTTTCCAGCACGATGGCGTTCGTCCGCATCCTGACGCTGCTCATGAAAGACGAGAAAATCGGCAAGCGCATCGTGCCCATTGTTCCCGATGAGGCGCGCACTTTCGGCATGGAATCGCTATTCCGCCAGTTCGGCATCTACGCCAGCCAGGGGCAGCTCTACAAGCCGCACGACGCCGAAATGTTCCTGTTCTACAAGGAATCGAAAGACGGGCAGATTCTGGAAGAGGGCATCACCGAAGCCGGCTCCATGGCGTCGTTCACGGCGGCGGGTACGGCCTACGCCAATTACCAAACGGAGATGATTCCGTTCTTCATTTACTATTCGATGTTCGGTTTCCAGCGCGTGGGCGACCTGATCTGGGCGTTCGGCGACGCGCGCGGCAAGGGCTTCCTATGCGGCGGCACGGCCGGACGTACCACGCTTTCGGGCGAAGGCTTGCAGCATCAGGACGGGCACAGTCTGGTGCTATCGAGCACCGTGCCCACCTGCGCGTCTTACGATCCGGCGTACGCGTTTGAGATCGCCATCATTGTGCAGGATGGCATTCGGCGCATGTATCAGGAGGGCGAAAACCGTTTCTACTACATCACGCTCTACAACGAAAACTACCCCATGCCGGCCATGCCCAAAGATTGCAAGCCCGAGGGCGTGCTGAAGGGCATCTACAAGTTCCAGGCAGCGGCCAAGGGCAAGCCGAAGATTCAACTGTTCGGCAGCGGTCCGATTCTGAACGAAGCGTTGCGCGCGCAAAAGATTCTGGCCGAGAAATACAATCTGTCGAGCGACGTATGGAGCGTCACCAGCTATAACGAGCTGCGGCGCGATGCGCTGGAAGTGGAGCGCTGGAACCGGCTGCATCCCGGCGAGCCGCAGCGCACGCCATATATCGTGGATGCGCTGAAGGGCGCCGAGGGCCCCATTGTGGCCGCCACCGATTACATGAAAGCGGTGCCCGACCAGTTGGCTCCATGGCTGCAGGGGCGCCTGGAAACGCTGGGCGCCGACGGTTTCGGCCGCAGCGACAACCGCGAGCATCTCCGCAAGCATTTCGAGATCAACGCCGAAAACATCGCCGCGGCCGCGCTCTCTCGCCTGGCCCGCGACGGCAAATTCGATCTGAAGAAGATGCAGGCGGCGTTTGCCGACCTGGGCATCGACACCGAAAAGATCGACCCAGTTCGCGCCTAGCTCAAATCAAGATGCCGCACTTCAGCTTGTGGCCCAGGTTATCAATCTGCTTGTGGGGCAGTTTGGTCACCCAATGTCACTTACTTTGGCTCCCGGTGGCCGTTCTGCACAAATCGTGGGGCGGACCCCCTGGTCCGCGGCCGACCCCCCGGTCGGCCTCTCTGGGATCGCATGGGGCTGATTTAGCTCGGCGAAGAGCGGGGCCAGGGGGACCCGCGCGGACCAGGGGGCCCGCCCTACAGGCATGTGCACATTTCCCAGTTCCGGGCAATGTAAGTGACATTGGGTTGGTAACCTGCGACCGATTGGGGGCGCCCTCTGGGCCCGGCCTGTCGCGAGATGCCATGCCTATATTGGCTGTGGCGTTGCCTTGTGGGGCAGCCAATCCTGGCTGCAGCCGGCTTTCAGCCGGCTCTCTTCACCAGTGGACGCGTCAGTTGCCGCAGTCCGCCGCTCACCCATGAAGACCGGGCAACGCGTCGCCGCCGCAAGCATGGCGATCAGCGGCGCGCTGGCTGTGGTGAAGCTCATCGCCGGCATCAAGGGCCATTCCACGTCGGTGGTCGCCGACGGTTTGGAATCGGCCAGCGACGTCTTCGCCTCGGGCTTCGTGCTGCTCGGCCTCACGCTGGCCGCCAAGCCCGCCGATGAAGACCATCCATACGGGCACGGGCGCATTGAAATCCTCACCGGCCTGCTGATCGGCCTGGGCCTTTCCGCTGGCGGCGCGTTGATCTGCTACGGCTCGGTGGCGCGGCTGGGGCATCCCGAGGCTGCGGCGGTGGCCGGTTACGTGGTTTGGCCGCTGCTATTGTCGTTGGCCGCCAAGAGCGCGCTGACGTTTTACAAGTTCCGCTACGCCCGCAGACTGAAGAGCGATTCTCTCAAGGCGGACGCATGGAACGACTTCATGGACACCATTTCCGCCACCGCCGCGCTAATTGCAGTGGGTCTCTCGCTCGCCGATCCGAAGCGCTTCGCCGACGCCGATAGCTACGGCGGCTTGGTTGTCGGCCTGATCGTCATCTGCGTAGGCGTGAAGGTGGCCCACGACACGGCGATGCAGTTGATGGACACCATGCCCGAAGAGGACCTGATGCACCAGATTCGCGTCGCAGCCTCCAGCGTACCCGGCGTTCGCGGCGTCGAGAAATGCTACGCGCGAAAAACCGGCCTGCGCTATCACGTGGATTTGCACCTGGAAGTGGACGGCGCAATGACCGTGCGCCAATCGCACGAACTGGCGCACAAGGTGAAGCTTCACGTCATGCAGACGCTGGACTGGGTAGCTGACGTGCTGGTGCACGTGGAGCCGGCGGGGTAGGGGGCGAAGCATTCGGCGTCTCTACGGGGATTGGAGTTCCGCTACCGGGGTGAAAGACCACCCGTATTCCCATAAGTCCAAGCTGGACAGCCGCACGGCTCCAATGGGCGCTTAACACGTTTTCGGGAAAGGCCGGTTAATTGAACACAACGCCGAAAGTGGTTGCGTTCGCGCCCTCAGAGGTAGGGCATGTTCAGCTTGCCCGGCGGTCGAACGAAGCTCGCCGCGCGCCCTTCGCCGCACGACAAGCTATATTTTCCGCCATGGTACGCGACCACCAGGGGTATAATCATTTCGATCCACCCCATGCGCGCCGTCTTTCAATTCTGTAGGCATCGATTGGTGAGGAACGTCCTCCTGGCGTTAGCCCTGTTTGCCGCACTTAGCGTCACCGACGCAATCGCCGCCGATACCATCGCATTTACCGCACCCGGAGGCCTGACAACAACTTCTACCAGCCCCGCGAATCTTGGCGTCCTGTTTACCGCCAACGCCAACTTCTCGGTGGTTGCCCTGGGCATATATTACGATCCCCCATTGCTTTCGCCTGAAACGGTGGGATTGTATGATCAGTCCGGCAATCTCCTAGCCTCCACCACGATCCAGTTGTCCGATACTGCGATCGCCGGTTACCTCTTTGCCAGCATCGCGCCGGTCGCGCTTACCGCGGGAAATCAGTACACCGTGGCCGCGTTTGTCGGTGGCAACAGTGGGCCTACGGGAACCCGCCGATGGCGGATCCCCGGGTCACCTATAACGGGCGTACCTATAATTTCGCCAGCTCGTTGACCTTCCCCAACCTGAGCGTAGCCAGCCTGGCCTACTACGGTCCGAACTTCCTCATAGCCGAGCCCGCCATGGCCGCACCCGTCGGGCCAAACACCATAAGCGTGCCGGGGTACACAATCTCTGTGGCGCCGGGCACAGGCGGTCTTGTCGCCAGTCCGTTACGCCCAGCGGGCATCGCCGTTGACTCCGCGGACGATTTATATGTCGCTGTTCCCGAGGGAGGATCTGGGGGAATGGTTCTTAAGGTTTCGCCCGCGGGCAAAGTCTCGACGGCAGCGGGCGGCGGCCCAACCAGCAGTCCGTTCCTCGGCGACGGCGGCCCCGCAACCAGCGCCACAGTAAACCCGTTAGGAGTCGCTGTGGATAATAGCGGCAACCTCTACATCGCGGACACCGGCAATAACCGAATCCGCAAGGTATCCACGAATGGGACGATTTCAACCGTGGCCGGACCAGGATCGCCGATGGGACCGCTGGGGGATGGCGGGCCGGCTATCAGCGCAACCCTTAGCGCTCCGAACGGGGTGGCTGTCGACTCTCTGGGCAACATTTTCGTAGCGGACACAGGCGCGAATCGCGTCCGCAAAATATCGCCCGGCGGCATCATTACAACCGTTGCCGGCAACGGTCAGGCGCCACCAACCGGCGGCCTCCTTGGCGATGGGGGGCCCGCAACCAGCGCCTCCCTCCTCAGTCCCGCCGCCGTCGCCCCCGACTCCGCCGGCGACCTCTACATTTCGGACACCGGCAATAATCGAATCCGCAAGGTGTCGCCGGCCGGCATCATCACAACGGTGGCGGGCAACGGCAGCTCCACTTCCTACGGCGATGGGGGACAGGCTACTCTCGCTGGAATCCCAGCGCCACGTGGCATAGCGGCAGACGCAACCGGCAATATCTATATCTCCGACACCGGCGGCCGCTTGGTTCGCGTGGTCACATCCGGCGGTAATATCAACGCCGTCGCGGGCGGAGGGACCGTGACTGCCGGGTTCTCCGTTACCGCGCCTGCCACGTCAAGCTTCTTGATCGGGCCTTATGGCGTGGCGCTTGGCAGCGGAGGCAATATCTATGTCTCCGACGACCTTAATCTGCAGGGCGTCTGGCAGCTGACGCCTTCTTCAACGCCGAACTTCCCACCACCGTTGGCGGTCGATACGATCGCCGCCAGCGCATTCCCTGGTCCGTCCCCACAGGGCGTATCCGGATCCATCGCCCTTGGCGGTTGGATTGAGATTTACGGATCGTATCTGGCCTCCGATTCCCGCTCGTGGGCCGGAGCTGACTTCACCGGCGTAAATGCACCCGCTTCGCTTGATGGTACCTCCGTGACCATCGGCGGCCAGCCCGCCGTCATAAGCTATATAAGTGCCGCGCAACTCAACGCTCAGGCGCCGTCCAACATTGGGACAGGAGCTCAGCCAATGGTTATAACCACGGCCAACGGCAGCAGTTCCACATACGCCGTGACCGTGAATCCCGTGCAGCCCGGCATTTTGGCAACTCCGGCATTTCAAATTAAGGGAGTTCAGTATGTGGTTGCCCTGTTTCCCGATGGTGTCACCTATGTTCTCCCCACCGGAGCGATCCCCGGCGTCGCATCCCGGCCTGCACAGCAAGGCGACACGATCACGCTGTACGGGATCGGATTTGGTCCGACCACGCCGAGCACGCCCGCCGGCCAGATTACCCAAGCCGGCAATTCGCTCGTGCTGCCGCCCAAGGTTTACTTCGACGCATCACAGGCTGTTGTAAGTTATGCCGGGCTCGCCCCAGGCGTGGTGGGATTGTATCAGTTCAACGTGGTCGTCCCAAAACTGCCAAATGCTACACCTATTATGACCATCGCCTTTTCTCTGGACCGTAACATAAGTGTAGCGGGCTACATCGCCACCGCAGTAACGAATCCGTAGGGCTTTTAAACTGCGGGCAACGAATTCCAGCCCGGCGTTAAGCTGTTCCCGGCATCCGCGTGCCTTGAAAACCCAGACCGCTTATTTTGCGGGGATGCTTTCCAATCGAGGGTCGGAGCGTCCTTCTTTCGGGATAACGGTTTACCTCAGCACTCTATCACCTAGCTACTTTGCGGCGCAAAA
>PLDF01000095.1 GCA_003135055.1 Bryobacterales bacterium
CCGCGACACCCTCATCGCGTTGCTCTACGGCAGCGAACACAACACGCCGCTGTTCCGGAAAGGCAAAGCGGTCTGCGTCTCTCTGCTCGGGGATGCGCACGCCCTCATCCTCGATTACATGCGCGCTCTGCTCCTGCAGTGCGCGAGCACCTTCGTCGCCTACAGCATCGCCCTCACTCTGCTCGGCGTCCCATACGCCATTCTTCTGGCGCTCTTTGCGTTTCCTCTGGAGTTCGTGCCCCTCGTCGGCCCGCTCATCTCGGCCACCATCATCCTGGCCGTCTGCGAATTCAGCGTGACGATGAACCCCGCCAGCGTTCCCCGTCTCCACGTCCTCGCCGTGGTCGCGTTCCTCGCCTGCTACCGAATCTTCCAGGACTAGATCCTTTCGCCGGCGCTCATGAAACGAGGCGTCAAGCTTCATCCGCTGCTGATCATCTTCGGCGTCTACGCGGGCGGCGAAATCGGCGGCGTTGGCGGCATCTTCCTCAGCGTGCCGATCCTCGCCCTGGCGCGCCTCCTCTTCTATGAATGGCGCAAACCGGTTCCCGTGCTGGCCACCGAAGACCTGGCGCTCTTTCCCGATGCGTCGCCTGAACTCGACGCGGTGATCTAACCAGGAACGCCCGCTCTCCGGCTTCCTGGCGTCCGCGCTCCGGCCTACCCCTTCGCCAGCGGCTTCCTCGCGAAGTAGTACAGCGAGCCTGCCAGCAGCGCGAACATCAGCACCGACACCCAGTCGTGCGACAGGAAGGTGTGCGGAAACTGCACCGGGTTGTTGCGGTTCGACACCGACTCCCACAACTTCATCGCCACGCCCATCAGCCCCACGATGCCGCCGGCGGCAATCAATCCACTCGCGTACAGCGACCCCGGACTGATCTCACTCTCTTCCGTCGTCTCGCCCGCCTTCGCCGCCGCGCGGTCTACCATCCACCGCACCATGCCGCCCAGGAAGATCGCGAACGTCGTGGCTATCGACAAGTACGACCCGACCGCAAAGGTCAGCGACCGCACGCCCATCAGTTCAATTGCGATCACCAGGAACACGCCCAGCAGTACCAGCCCCCACGGCAGCTGCTGCCGCAGGATCCCGTTGATCACCGTCGCCATCAGCCGCGCCTGCGGAGCCGCCGCCTTCTCGCTCCCGATCCCCTCCACCCACTGCACCTCAATCGTCTTCGTCTGCGGATTGTAGAGATACTTTCCGTCCGCCAGCTCGTGCGACCCCAGCGCGTTAAACAGGATGTAGTTGCTGCCCTGCATGGTCTGCTGCGTCTTGTTCGGCTCGATCACGCGAAATTCCTTCCGCGTGAACGTCCCCTGGTTCTGCACCCCATCATGCGGCGCTGAAATATCCCACGCCTTCGTGATAGGGCGGAACTCCTCGTACCCGCGATTCACCATGCTGAGCGTGATCCCCACCGCAAAGGTCGACACGCACACGCCGATCATCAGCGCCAGTTGCTGCTTCCACGGCGTCGCGCCCACCAGGTAGCCAGTCTTCAGATCCTGCGACGTATCACCCGCGTTTGCCGACGCAATGCACACTACGCCGCCCACCGTGATCGCCAGCGCCCCATACGCGGGAGCCGTCCACCCCTTCACCAGGAACACCGCCGCCGTCGCCATCAGCGTCGCAATCGTCATCCCGCTGATCGGGTTGGCCGAGCTACCGATCAGTCCCACAATCCGCGACGACACAGTGACAAATAGAAATCCGAAGACCACAATCAGCAGCGATGCCGCCAGATTCGCCAGCATCCCCGTCTGCGCGCCCGGCACCGGCTTTAACGTCAGAAAAATCCAGATCAGCGCCACCAGCGCCACACTTCCGCCCACCACCACCGACATCGGCAGGTCCCGATCCGTCCTCTCCTCGCTCGCCAGCGTCTCTTTGCTCTTCCGCAAATTTCCCAGCCCCGCCTTCAGCGCCCCCACAATCGTCGGCATCGTCCGCAGCAGCGTGATCAGGCCCGACGCCGCTACCGCACCTGCCCCCATCGGCCGCACATACGACGACCACAGTTCCCCCGGCGACATCTGCGCCACCGGCTTCGTCGCCGGATACAGCGCCCCCGGCAGGTGCGATCCGAAAAAGTAGATCGCCGGCATCAGCACCAGCCACGAGAACACGCCGCCGGCAAACATCGTCCCCGCCACACGCGCGCCGATGATGTATCCCACTCCCAGATACTCCGGCACCGCATCCACGCGGATCGCCGCGCCCTTCAAAATATGCTGCCGTCCCAGGTCCGGCTGATAATCCGGCGTATCCGGCCACACCCCGAAGATGCTGCTGTTCTGGAACAGCGTGTACAGCCCGCCCAGCCCCAGCCCCAGAAACACCCGTCCCGCAAACGATCCGCCCCGCTCCCCGGCCAGCAGCACATCCGCGCACGCCGTCCCTTCGGGATACGTCAGCGTCCCGTGCTCCTGCACAATCAGCTGCCGCCGCAGCGGGATCATGAACAGCACGCCCAGCCATCCGCCCAGCAGCGCCAGCGGAAAAATCCGCCAGAACGTGAATTCCGTGCCAAACCCCAAAAAGATCAGCGCCGGAATCGTGAACATCACCCCCGCAGCCAGCGACTCTCCCGCCGACCCGGTCGTCTGCACGATGTTGTTTTCCAGAATCGTCGAGCGCCCAAACGCGCGCAAAATGCTGATCGAAAGCACCGCAATCGGAATCGAAGCCGAAACGGTAAGCCCGGCGCGAAGCCCCACATAAACCGTCACCGCCCCAAAGAGCAACCCGAAAAGCGACCCCAGCACCACCGCGCGCAGCGTAAATTCGGCGATGCTCTCGTTAGCCGGAATATAAGGATGAAATTCGTCCGCCGGCGCCGTCGAACTCCACTTTTTCGTCGCCACTCACCACCTCCCGAGCCTTTTGGCCTCGCCCCGCTGTCCTTCGCTCTTCCGCCGCCGCTCAATTCCGCGCCAGCCAATTTGCCCGCCGCGAAGCGGGCAAGGTAGCACCAGACGCACACCCAAGCAAGCCGCATTCCTGCGTGGGGAGGTGCTGACTCGCGCCGTAGCCTGAGCGAAGCTGAAATGCATCAGTCTGAAACGCGACCGGGATTTATTTCTGGCTCAGAAAATAAAGGTCGTGCTGGCCGCCGGGGCGGGAATAGACGACAGTGGAAAGGTCGCGCGAAAAGTCGTAGGCGTTTCCACCGAAGGAAATGCTGAAAGCGAAGGGAACTTTTAGCGCGACTTGCACGGGGCCGGTCAACTTGCCGTCGAGCCATGGCTGGCGATAGACGGTCATTTCTCCACGAGTTGCTGCAGCGTATAAAATGGATTTCCCATCCGGGGCGTATAAGGTGCCGAAAGTGAAAACGCCGGGAATCAGCGCAACGCATTTGTTGTCAGCGAGGGAAAGTTGGTAGATCCCCGCGCCATCGCCTCTCGGCACAAATCCAATCAGATATTTTCCGTCCGGACTCAAATCGGATACAAACCCGCACGAACTCGCGATTTTTCGCGCGTCTGATCCATCGATATTTACTTTCCAAGTGGATATACCCGTGGCTGGGTCGATCACGCCCAGGTATAGGGCCTTATCATCGATGCTCCAGATGGAAGTTGCGATGTAGGTCCCGTTCCAGGGCACTTCGCGAACGCCGCTCCCGTCCCCTCCGGCGATATAAGCCCGCGAATGCTTGCTCGCGTCGTCCACGAAAGTAATCTGGCGGCTGTCGTGCGACCAGATTCCGGTCGCCAAACGCTCAGAAGATGCCAGCTTAACCTTGTTTTTTCCGTCTATGTCCGACACCCAAAGCTCCGTGTGGCTCTGCTCAGGGGAAATGAGGTACATCACGCGCTTCCCGTCCGGCGAAATCGAAGGCTGCGTAGCAGTCTCCGATGCGATATCCACGGATTGCTTTGAACGCACGTTGTAGGCCGTGAGAAAACCGGACGACTTTCCATTCACGTAGTAGAAACCCTTACCTGCGGGGTCCGGCATCGGTGAAAAGTCCGGACCGGCTCCGGAGGTCACCTGCGTCAACGAGCGGTCCTCCAAATTGTATTTCCAAATGTTCGTCAGGCCCTTCACGGTGTGAGCGAAAAACACGGACTTTCCCGGCTCATCCCACGCGACGCCGTTCACATCTGCCGGCACTTCGCCCATATCGGCCGCTGTGTGAGTTGAAATAGTCACTTTGTGGAGCTGGTTATCACCCAGGATGGACCGCACCGTAGCCACCAGCAGCGCATCGCCACCCGGGTAGGCCAGTAGCCCAACCGGAATACCGGCGGCTGCCTCGAACTTAAATATCTGCTCTGCACCGAGTCCGGACTTGTCTGCACGGCATATCGCCGGGGACGGCGGGCTCAGGTAGAAAAGGGAATTGCCATCTGCGGATGGAATCGCCTCAATGCCTTCCAGAACTTTCCGCGGCGCGCCGCCAAGCGTAGGAACAGCCCAAGTTTCGAGATGCCCGATGGAACGCTGGTAGAAAATCTCGCCGCCGTCAGACGAAAATCCGGCTACATCCTTGTCGCCCTCGTCGGAAGTGAGTTGGAGCGGGTCTCCACCCGAAGTCAGCATGACAAACACCTGGAACGTGCCGCCGACCGGCGAAGCGAACGCCACCGTGTGCCCGTCCGGCGAGAGCCTCGCTGCTGTCATCGGCTTATTCCAGTGGCTGATTTTTCTTACTTGGCCTGCTGCGCTCGGCACACTCGTGCGGTTCCAAAAATGATATGCCGCGAATGCTCCGGCCAGAATCAAGACGGCGCACAGGGCGGCGAGGATATATTTCCAACTTCCACCGCCGGCCGCTGGTTTTACGGAGGCATCGACAACGGCCGGAATTGCCGCTGAGGAGCTCGAAGGCGCGGCGGCAATGCCGCGTGCCGAACTGTCGGAGGAAGATGAAACCCGTCCCGAATCCGTATCGCGACGCAGGCGCTTCAGGTCCGTGCGCATTTCCGGCGCAGAGTGGTAGCGCAAGTCGCGCTCTTTTTCGAGCGCCTTGTTGATGATGTCTTCGAATTTCGCCGGGACTTCCGGATTCAGCCGCACNNCCGCGTACTTGCTCCGGCGACATATATGCCACGGTGCCAACTGCCACGCCGGGGCTGGTCAGCAGGTCCGCCGCGACGGTTGGCATCGACGAAACTCCGATGCCTTGCGCGATGCGAGGCGATACCGCCAGCTTGGCCAAGCCGAAGTCGAGAATCTTGGCGTGGCCGCGCTTGGTGACAAAAATGTTTGCAGGTTTGATGTCGCGGTGGACGACACCTTCGGCGTGAGCTACGTCGAGGCCGTCCGCGATTTGGATACCGAGATCGAGGACGGTGTCCATTTCCATCGGCCGCCCGCCGATGCGGTGCTTCAGCGTGACACCGTCCAAATACTCCATCACGATGTAGGCTTGCCCGTTTTCCTCCCCGATCTCGTAAACCGTGCAAATGTTTGGGTGATTTAGCGCCGAGGCTGCTTGCGCCTCGCGCCGGAACCGTTCAAGAACTTGCGGGTCGTTCGCAACCTCATCCGGCAGGAACTTCAGCGCCACGAACCGCTTCAAACTTGTGTCTTCGGCTTTGTAGACAATGCCCATACCGCCGCCGCCGAGTTTTTCCACGATGCGGTAATGCGAAATGGTTCGTCCGATCAGGGCTGAGGAGTCCGGCATTTCCCGCTCATCTTAGGTTGGGCGAGAAAGCAAGTCAACGAACACGCACTGCGGCGTACCGAATCCTCCTTGCCCTAAGGCGGGTGGCCGACCCTTTAATTTAGATTCCTTTTCCAGCTGCCCTGACGGCAGGGCGGATAGTTCTACACCACCAGT
>PLDF01000449.1 GCA_003135055.1 Bryobacterales bacterium
GCCGCGGCCACCGCCGCCACCGGCCCCACCGGCTGCCGCTCCGCCGCCAACGGGTGGCGGGACGGGCGGGTTGACGCGCATATCCCAAGTGGCGCGGTTGACTACGCCCGCTTCGGCGCGCACGGTCAATTGACGAACCTGTTGGCCGGCTTTATCCGTAACCGTGATGCGAACGGGGCCCGCGGCCTTCGAGTAATAATCGAGCAGCACGCCGCTTGGCGCGTTCGGCGCCAGAAACAGCGCGGAGCCGATGAAGCTGCGGTAATCCGCCATCTTCCATTGGATGCCGGCGCGCGCGCCGAACAGCTTCAGGTCGCTGGTGAGCGTCTGATCGTTCATCTCTTCCAACGCGGAAATGTCGTCCATGATCCAGAAAGAGCGGCCGTGCGTGGCCAGAATCAAGTCATGATCGCGCGGATGAATCTGCAGGTCGAACACCGGCACCGTGGGCAGCCCGTTCTTCATGGCGTGCCAGTTGGCGCCTTTGTCGAGCGTCATGAAGATGCCGAATTCCGTGCCGGCGAAGAGCAGGTTCGCGTTCACCGGGTCCTCGCGAATCACGTGAACCGTGCCGGCTTCCGGCGGAATGCCGTTGCTGATCCGGGTGAAGGAATCGCCGTGATTGGTGGTCTTGTAGATATAGATGCCGTAGTCGGCGGCGCGATGATTATCGAATGCCACGTAGACCGTGCCTTCGTCCTTGCGAGACGGCTCGATGCGGCTGACGTACGCGCCTTTCTGAATGCCCTGAACGTGAGAGACCACGTTGGTCCAGTTCTTGCCGTCGTCGCGGCTCATCTGCAAATTGCCGTCGTCGGTGCCAGCCCATAACGTTCCGGCGTGCACGGGCGATTCGGCGATGGCGGTGATGCACGGCCATGTCGCGACGCCGTCGTCGTAGGAAAGCGTAGCGCGGTCGAGCATTTTGCCCATGACGGGCAGCTTGGTGCGGTCCTGGCCGGTGGTCAAATCCTTACCGAGGCGCACCCAATTGTCGCCGCGGTCGGTGGACTTGAACAGGTAGTTTCCACCGTAATAAATGGTCTTGGGATCGTGCGGCGAAATGGCCATCGGCGAATTCCACTGGAAGCGATAGCGCGGGTCCTGGTCGCTCTCTTCGATGGGCCGGATGGACTTGCTTTCGCTGGTCTTCAGATCGCGGCGCGAAAGATTCCCGTCCTGCGATTCGGCGTAGACGATGGTCGGGTCGCTGGGGTCGATGCGGTTGTAGAAACCGTCGCCGCCTTCGACGGTGATCCAATCCTCATTGCCGATGCCGAGCGTCTGCATGGTGGAGCTTGGGCCGCACCACGAGTAGTTATCCTGCGCGCCGCCGCAAATGTGATAGGGCTTCTGGAAATCGTAAGCCACCTCATAGAATTGGCCCAGCGCGATGTTGTTGATGTGCCGCCAGGCGCGGCCGCTATCGTATGTCACCCACACGCCGCCATCGCAGCCGATAACCAGGTGGTCGGAATTGCCGGGGTCGATCCAGATGCCGTGAACGTCGCTGTGGACCTGCCGGAAGCGCGTCTGATCGAACGTCTTGCCGCCGTCTTCGGACATATAGATGTTGACGCCGCCGAGCCAGATCTTCAGTTCATTGTTGGGGTCGACACGAATTTGGCTGAAATAGGACGGGCGCGGGTTGGTGGCGCTCATGTGAGTCCACGTGACGCCTTTATCCTCGGAGCGGTAGACGCCGCCGAGGGTTGCGTGCTCGATGAGGGCGTAGACGATGTTGGTGTTCTTGCGGTAGATATCCACCGCGCAGCGGCCCATGTCGCCGGTGGCGGGCAAGCCTTTGCCGACGGTGGCGTTGGGTCCGCCGACAAGTTTCGTCCAGTGCGCGCCGCTGTCGGTGGAGCGGTAGAGCCCGCTGCCCGGGCCGCCGCCGTTATAGCCGAAAACGGTGCGGCGGCGCTGGTAGGCCGTGGCGTAGAGAATATTGGGGCTTTGCAAATCGATGGCGATATCGGAAACGCCGGTGTCTTCGTTAATGGTCAGCGACTGCGTCCAGTGCGCGCCGCCATCGGTGCTCATGAAGACGCCGCGCTCCTTGTTCGGTCCCCACAAGTCGCCGACAGCGGCCACGTAGACGATGTTCGGGTCGGTGGGGTTCACCACGATGCGGCCGATGTGATGCGTTTCCTTCAGGCCGAGGTGGGTCCAGGTGGCGCCGCCATCCATGGTCTTGTAGACGCCGTCGCCCCATGAGGAACTTTGGCGGTTGTTGGCCTCGCCCGTGCCGACATAGACGATGGAGGGATTTGACGGCGCGATGGCGATGTCGCCGATGGAGGGGTTCGGCTGGTTCTCAAAGAGCGCCTGCCATGTGACGCCGCCGTTGACCGTCTTGAAGAGGCCGCCGGCGGCCGCGCCGACGTAAACGATGCGCGTGTCGGATTCCACCACCGCGATATCGTCGACGCGCCCGCCCATAGTGGCAGGGCCGATGCTGCGGAATTTCAGGTTCTTTAATACGGTTTCGTAATTGATCTGCGCGAAGGCGCTTCCCGTGAAAAACGCCAATGAGGCGGTGACGAGGATGCTGGTCGGCTTTTTTGAGTTCATGGCAGTATCTGGAATTGTGGTTTATTGTACACCAGAAGCCGTTAAACCAGAAGCCTTAAACCAGAAGGACCAGAAGGTCCGGCGCGGTCTTTCCAAATGGCGAGCCGGCGTTCGTGAAAGGCGGATTGATCGGCCAGCCATGCGATTTCGGCGGCGCTGTAGCGGCGCGCGGCAAGGTATGCTTGCTTCTGCGCAGCGGTGGCGGCTTCGGGCGCGTACATCCACAGCCAGTTGCGGTAGCCGGAAGGGGAACGCTCGGCGGGAAATACGCGGGCATTCCAGAGGCTGCGTTCGAGCGGGTTTTCTGTTTCGGGCCAGATGTCTTCGGGGGCCGCGCCGGCGGCGGCGATCCATTCGATCAGCGGCCGGCCGCAGAAGAGCGCGCCCTCTTCGATGGATTCCTTGAAGCCGTCGCGCACTCCGTAGCAGCGGATGAACCAGCGGCCATCGCGGGCGCAGAGGATGTCGAGACAGGCTTCGGGCGGCAGCGCGAGGGGTTCTTCTATGTCGGCGCCGGCTATGACGTTCGAGCCTGCTAGATGCACGGGGGCCGCGATGCGGCAGGCTTCGATCCATGAGCGGGTTCCGGCGATGGTGGATTTTACGGTGGAATTCAGGACGAGGATGCCCGACTGCCGGTCCGCCAGCGCCAGGCCGCTTTCGATGAGCTGGCGCGTAGAGCCGAAGTGCAGGAAGCGGCAATCGGGCAGCAGCGAGACGTGAAAGGGGATGTCGCGCAGCGCGGAATGCACCTTCGCGAGGGCGTCAAGCGGCCAGGGTGAGCCGCTCGATTGCGCGGCGCGGATGTAGTGTTCCAAGGTTGCATCGCTTCCCAAAGCGCAGCAGATCTCGCGGTAGAGATCGATGAGTGGGGCAGGCGCTTCCGCCTGCCAACCCCCGTCGCTGGCGCCGAAAGCGCCAAGCAGCGCCGCAGCAGCATTGGCATCCATGCTCATGACGCCGATGTCGAGAGCGGTGCGGCCGTTGGTGATGGCTCCCTGCGCCGATTGCTCGGCGATGGAGGGCTTTTGCAGGAATTTCGTACACGGTTCCGCTTGCTTACGCGCGCGCCTCCGATCGGAGCCGCGACCGTGAGGGAGCGTTCTTTGCTCCAGACAGAAGACGCCATGGCGGGCAGCCTCTTCCGGCAATGCATAACAGCCGAGCGCGGTGATTCCGGGGCGCGAAAAATCGGCGGCAGTGGGATCGAAAAGAAGCAGCGCGTCGCCGGCGGCGACCACGATCTGTCCCTGGCCCGCGCGGCCTTCCGGCAGCGCGAGAAAGCTGGGGACGAGGCGGTCGAACAATGCAGGCGGCAGCGCGGCGCCGGTGGGGCCGGGGATGGGCACGAAGATCTTGCCGCATGGGCCATACGCGGGCAACCGGCGCGAATCGCCGCCCGCATGGACAATCAGAATTCGCAGGCGGCGGAGAATTGCGGCGGCATCGAGCGGCGGATTGGCAGGCGGCGCCTGCCCCACTTTGGTCAGCCCCACTTTGGTCAGTATCTGTGTCAGGCAATAGAGCGTGCTGCCGCCGCTGCCAATGCGTTTACCGTCGAGGTCGGGCACCACGAGCGTTTCACGCACTTCGGGCAGCAGGCCTAACTCGCGGCGCAACTGCAGTTGCGATTGGTACGCGGAAGCTTGCGAGTCGTTGGATGCGGTGACGATCAGGTAATCCCACATGCGCCGCGGTCACTCCCTGACCTTGACTTGCAGCGCGCCGCGGACGGGCTCATCGGACGCGACGATGAGGTAGCCGCCGCCGCAGCCGGAGTACATGGCGCCGGGGTATCGCGCCTGGAAGTGCGCCAAAATCGCTTTGAGGTCGATGGCAATAGTGGCGTGCGCAACCGTGGCGGGAAGCAATGTCTCCCAGCACTCCATGCAGAGATTCATGGCGGCGCCCAGAGTGGCAAGGTCGCGGCGCACAATGGCGGTGAAGCACAACCTGCCGCTCTCGCCGAGCCGCGCGATGCCGGCGGGGTCGAGGTTTTTGACGCCGAGCGGGTTGTAGCCTTCCGGCCGCTGGTTGATGGGAACCAGGTACAGCGACTGCTGCAGCCAGCGGAGCACGCCGGGGTCGCGGTTCGATTCGATGTGCGCGGGGAAGACGCCGCCGTCGCATTCGAAATCGTAATCGAGGCGGCTCACGCCGGGGTAGAGAAGGCCAATCATGTCCTGCGAGCCGGATGGTTCGGCTTTGCCGGCGTTCTCGGCGCGATAGAGCTCGCGGACAAGGGCGGCGGGCGGGAGGTTGGGTATGCCGTTGCTCCAGAGGTCCATCGCCACTTTGCGCGTGCCGCTGGCGATGCCGGAGCGCTCCATGAACCATTGATCGGGCTCGAGCGAGACGACCACCATGGAGCCGGGCGGCCGAGGGTTCAGGCGCGAGACGAATGGCTGGTCGATCCAGCCGCCCGCCAGCGCCAGGCGGTGCGGGATGTGCCCGAAAACGGTGGTGGCGTGCATCAGTTAATTATCGACGCGGAGGCAGAGAGATGGTGTGAAATGGTGTGAAGTAGGACAGACGATCGTTTTTTGTCGTCTGTCAGGCGGCCGCACTGAAGCGAAACATGACAGGGGCGAAAAACCCCGCCTTCTGTTCGCCCTTTGTTTCCAATTTATTCGCCTTGGCGGTTTTTCATGAAGCTTCGCGGGCGGAACGCCCATCCCAACAGACCACTAAAGGCGATGGTCTGTCCTACCAAACGACCAGCCAGAAGTCACCGGGATCCAAAGTAATCGGCATCTAGGATGCCATCCTGCGGCGCGGCGCTTACCAACTACTGCTGTCATCTTATTGGCGAGACTCGATAGGCCAGACTGAGGGTGTGGCGCCGTGCTACTTTCGCTCCCCTCCGGCTCCTATTGATTTACCCGCCGGATGCATTCCCACGCATGGATCGATAATGGCTTCAGGAGCTAACTCATGAACATCGGAATCATCGGCGCCGGCAACGTCGGCGGAACTCTTGGCGCGCGCTGGGCGCGCAACGGGCACACCGTCGCCTTTGGCGTGCGCGATCCCAATTCCACCGGATCCCGCGAGCTGCTGCAGAAAGCCGGCTCCGGAACCTTGACCAATATGGCGGACGCGGCTAAGTCCGCCGACGTACTGCTGGTATCGACGCCCTGGGCCGCGGCCCGGCAGGTGATCGAAAGCCTGGGCGATCTTTCCGGCAAGATCGTGATCGACGTCGTCAATCCCCTCCTGCCCGATCTCTCGGGATTGATTCTCGGAACCACCACCTCGGCCGCCGAGCAGGTGGCGCAGTGGGCGTCCGGCGCGCGCGTCGTCAAAGCATTCAACACGATCGGATTCAATATCATGGCCGATCCGTCGTTCGGGGCCAGCCGCGCGCTGCTGTTCTACTGTGGCGACGATGCCGCCGCCAAACAGACCGTGAAATCGCTCGCCGCCGAACTCGGTTTTGATCCGCAAGACGCCGGCCCGCTCCGTCAGGCGCGGCTCCTGGAGCCGTTCGCCCTGCTGTGGATCTCCCTGGCCTATGGCCAAGGCTACGGCCGCGATTTCGCGTTTCAGTTGCTGCGGCGGTAATGTCCGCGGCGGCTGTAAACCCATACGCCAATAGCATTCGTCGCAACCACCGCGCCCGCCACCTTCGCCCCGAACACCACGGGACGCGCCACGTCGAGAATGGGCACAACGTCGAAACCCACCGCGAGCACCGTAACCCCAGCCGCGGCGCAGGCCGAAACGCGCAGCCACGCCGGCGCCTTTCCGCGCAGCACCACCGCGAACATGGCGAGATAGTAAAGCCCGCTGCAAGCAAAACCGGCGGCCATCAATATCTGGTTGGCCTCCTGTTCGCCAACCTGAAACAGACTGGCGGCGCCGAGCACGATGCAAATCGCCACCACCACCGCGATGGACCGGACCGGCGTGCGAAACCGCGGATGCAGCGCGCTGAAACGCGCGGGCAGTAGGCCATCCCATCCGGCCACCATCGGCAAGCGGGATACTTCCGCTACGCACGCCACGGTCTGCGTGAAATACGCGAAGAGCAGCGCCAGAATCGCCCCGGTACCCAGCGCGGCCGCGAGCGCCGAGGAATGCAGCGCGGCGCCGAGTATCTGCGAGACCGGCGCGATCAGATCGATTCGGTCGCGCGGCACATAAGCCAGCATGCCGCACGTGCCCAGTATGTAGAGCAGCGCGATGCCCGGCGCGGCGATCCACACCGAGCGCGCGATGTTACGCTCGGGCGTGTGGCATTCCCCGGCGAAGATGGCGGCCTGCTCAAAGCCGCTCAGTGCGTTGAACGCCATTTTGGAAAACAGGTTGACGGTGAAGAGCGTCATTGCCGGCCAGGTGAACGCCAGCACCGGTTGCGCCATGGGGAGGCCGCGCATCGCGCGCCAGGCGAACAGCGCAATTACCAGCAGATAAAGGCCGATGATAAGCGCGCCGCCCGCGCCGGTGATCCAGCGCGCCAGGTGAAGGCCGCGGATATTGATCGCGAGCACGATCGCGAAGAAAGCCATATTGATCGCAATCAGCAGCGGCTTGTTGCCGTTCATCCAGTCGTAGCGCGGGCCCAGCAGGTAGGCGACGCTGTTGGCCACCACCGAGCCGCTATTGGCGTAATAGAAGATCAGGAAGAAGGCGTAATTCCAACCCGCCTGAAAGCCCGCGAACGGCGAGATGCCGATCTTCACCCATTGATAGACGCCGCCTTCGAGCGGCATGCGCCGGCTCAGATAGACCACCGTGCCGGCCAGCGGCAGGAAGAACAGCGGAATCGCCAGCAGCCACAGGACCACGTGCGCGCCGCCCGCCTTGGCCGCGTAGCCGATCCACGGCAGCCCGACGATGAGCAGCGCCTGCAGCAGCACCAGGTCCACGAGGCGCAGCTCGCGGGTTAGCGAAGCGCTGCGGGCTTGCGTGCGGGCTATTTCCTCGCGGCCGTCGGCGAGCATGGAAGGGGAAAGGGTAACATAGTCGCGGTCCGGGCCGGTCTCCCATGGGACAACCCAGGGTCGTGAAACCGCTTGCTGACGTGCGGTGCGCCGATCAAGGGACGCCCAAAGTTCGGGGACCTCGCTCGGCCGTCCGGTTTAGCCCTCCAGAGCTTTCAACTTGAGGTCGAGCTCAGTCGCGTAGTAGCCCGACATAGGCGCGGGTGCGTAGATCACGCGATCAAGCCACACAACCACGTTGTAGAAGTACGTACTCCGATCGGTATACCGCCGCAGCAGCTCAATCAGTCGCTCGCGTCCGCACCGCAGCCGAAGGAGCCCTACGGCCAGTAGACGAACACTCTCGTCCGCGTCTACGAGAAGCGACTCTAGAAAGGGAAGCGCGCTCTCGTCGGGCAAGTCCTGTATCAGAGGAACAGCTGCTCGTCGCAGTTCGCGCGCCTCTGAGGCCATCAATATCCCGGCGGTCTCAAGCCGGTCAGCCGCCAACCGTTTCACGCCGGTGAGCGCCAGCTGTCGTTGCTCGCCGTAGCTCGATCGCGCAATCTCTATCAGGCCCTTCACGTCTATCGGGCTTCCTTTGGATACTACAATTCGAAGCGCCGCCAGCCGCGTATTAAAGTCGTTTAGGAACTGCCGCGCGAGGGCGACGTCCTCAACTGCCGGATCGGCGGCTAGCGCCTCCAAGGCTGCTGTTGTGAACAGTCCCTTGATGAACGGCTGGAGCTTTTCGAGCCTCTCCCGAAACGTAGCCGCGTTTTCTCGTCCGTCTAGTCGCTGATCGGACTCATTGCGTATTCGCTGGAATCCCTCGGACAGGTCCTTGCGTGCGGTTTCCCTTGGAATTTCGCCCCGTTCAAGAAGGAGCCGATACCTGATCGGACCGTCGACATCGGCCCAAATTAGTGACTTGCGGAGGCTGTCGTTGTCTTCCCGGCTGAGCCGTTCGTAATCCTGCCTGTCCTTATCTACCGTCTCGGGACCACTGCGCATCGAAGCTAGCGTCATTCCCTGCCCAGTCCTATCCGGCGTGTGGTCGCCTTCGTTGGCCGTTCCGCGCTTTCGCAACTCGGTTAAGGCAGCTTCCCGCAGCTCAGGTGTAGGGATGGAGCTGAGGGTGTGCAGAGAAGGATCGCCGAGTTGCGGGATCTCGGCCAGGATTGACTGTTTCATCGGTTCCGGGATCAGTTGGGGATCAGGCATTCTGCTTAGGAACACATTAAGATCTCTGCCTGCTACCGCCCATGCCTGCAGCCACTCGATCCGCCCATCTAGCCAAGTGTTGCTAGCTGATTCCCGTAACATCTGGACATCTTCTTGTGTCGCAGCATCGACCAGATAAGCCCAAACCACGTCACGGAGATCTGACGGGATCTCTCTGAGCTCGGCGCCTTTAAAAAATATCGGCGTTTGGGTGCGGCGCATGGTTTCGAAGGCCTTGGCTCGGATTTGCGTGTCGTGTTCGAAAAAGGCCATGACGGCCAAATACTGCGTGACTGAAACTGGCGTGTCATCTCTGAACCAATACCAGCCGGGCTTAGTGTCGAACTCCTCGACCAAAATGGTCTTGAGGAGTACATAGAGTTCGTCCTCTGTTGCCCGAAGCCGGTCGCGATGCAGATAGAGAGTGTTTAGCTCGTGGGTCGGCAGAGTTGTGCCAGAGGTTCCTGACTCTGCGACTAGGGCGGCCGACAACAGCAGCGCACGCACGGCCCAAAACGCGACTTCGTTGGCATCGCCAAGCTCTTTGGCGATGCCGCCCAGCCTGCCCGTATAGAAGGCCGGCCCTAGAAACTTCGCGAGTTCAGCAATCTGACCGCCAGCTGCCGGTGCCACGGCATTCGCGTCGGTCGGTATGGGGCTGGCAGATCCAGTTGGTTCGGATGGCCCTTCAGGTGCAGAATTCGGGAGCTTGGCGACCGAGAAAATATGTTCCAACAAATATCCGCGCAACATCTTTTCCCAGTCATCAGCGCTGCCAAACTCCTTAAAGAGAACCATTTTGCTGACGATCAGCGAATCGCGGAAGGCGATCACGCGCTGTAGTTGTGCACCTGCGTCAGCTCGTTGCGCGGAGTCAACCGTCTTGAAGAACATCCAGATCTCCGGAAATGGCGTCCTTTCGCGACGGGCTCTTGCAATCGAAATTCTTCTTCGAAACCGGACGAGAACGTCGAGTCTAATGCTGGCGGGGTTCCCCAGGTCCGCCAGAGCAGACCGATGAAAAGATTGCACTGTTCGACGTCACGATTTATCAGGGCTTGTGGCCTCCCGTATCCTGGGAGTGTGTCCTCCCACCCGAGAAGATCAATGGACCAATCGATCTTCTTGACCAGCCGGTTGACCTCGGTGACCACTTCGAAGGCCCTCCTCCGCTCCTCAGCTAGGTCCGACGGCGAGGCGATAAATACAGCCAGGATATTCCGCATTTGTCGAAGACCAATAGCGTGTCCAGATCATTGCTGCCCGTAGGAGTATAACATCGCCGCGTTCGGAAAGTCGGCCGCCCAGACGAATAGCGAGCTGTCAGATACGGCGTTGGGCGAAATCGGTCGCCACGGACAGGCCAATTGGGATTGCCAGCGCTGATCCAAAGTGGACTGCCTGGCGCAAGGCGTGTTGATCGTGTCCCTGACCGATGCAGTTCTTTCGTGGCATAATCGTACCAGGTAATTCGTCTCTCATGATCGCTTTTAACGCCCGCTTCGACGGCGAGGTAATCGTGCCCGAACGTGCGGTTGATCTGCCGCGGGACCGATCTTTTGTGGTACATGTCGAAACGTCCGTCGGCGCGGACCGGGCCGGGGAAGACGCTCCATCGCATGCGTTGCAATGGCTCGCCGAAAATGCCGTTGACGACGAGCTGCCGAGCGATCTTTCCGCACAGCACGATCACTACCTCTACGGGACGCCTAAGCAGGGCTAACTCTGCCTCCTCACTTTTTCGCCGACACCGCTTTTTGGATCGCGCTGTTCCGCAGCCGCGACCAGTATCATCGTGACGCGCTTGCGTGGCAAGACTATCTGGTGCGATCCGGGGCCTTGATCGCGACCACCGAAGCGGTTTGCTGGGAGTGGCTGAATGCCATGTCGGGAGCCGCTACCCGCAGTATTGCTGCGCATGGGTTCGAACGAATTCGCCATGATCCGCGAATCGAGGTGGTCGCCCATAGCGGTGAATTAAGTGCGGGGGCCATCCGCCTGTTTACCGCTCGCTCCGACAAAGACTGGAGCCTTACGGACTGCCTGTCTTTCATTGTCATGGGGCGGAGGAATATTCGGCAAGCGCTGACGGTGGATAATCATTTCGAACAGGCCGGCTTTCAGGCGGTTCTTTCAGGCGGTTCTTTCAGGCGTTCCACCGCATTTATGAGGCGGCCAGTTGGCCCCAAATCAAACGGCGTTCTGGGAGACCACACTTTCAGTGAAGGCCCGCGCGGCCTTCCAGTCCGCGGGCACATCGGCGGGTAGCGCGTTTTGCGGCCGAGCGCCGGACCTATTCGAAGTTACCCCCGATAAGGCGATTAATTTATGGAAGAGCGGCGGTCCAATCTCACTGCCACCATGGATCGGGATCGTGACCGCGTCCATCTGAATGGGATCCAGCGCTCATGACTTCCAGTCTGACGGCGCCGTTCAAAACCAAGCCGCAGGGCGGCGCGACGGAACTCCTCAGCGCGGGCGCTAGGCATTCACGATCGCGGTGCTGTCTGCCGGCAGCGGTATTCCCTTCTCGTCGTATTCAGCGGCAATCGTCTCAAACACGCTCCCGAGTTCGGCCAGAGCTTCTTCTCGCGTCGGCATCAGCGCAAAACACCCGCGAATGGCAGGGACTTCCGCCACCCAGCCATCCGGCTGGTTCCGATACAAAACTACCTTGTAGGCGTCAAGACTCATCCCATTCACAGTCTACGCCCGCTCCGCGCGTCCTTTGGGAAAGACACGGCGCGTTTGGACAATCCACCTTGCCCCGTAGCCGCCAAGGCGGCGAACGGCCCGGCCGGAAACGCCTCGGAAACGGCGATTCGGAAATTGGGCGGCGGCCGATACCAACCCTCGGCGCTTCCCCCAACGCATCGAGCCAATTGGCGGAAACAACTTGTACGATTTATGGCAAGTCGTGATGCCGGCTTCGCCACTACGATTCTGCGCTGCCGGATCGATCCCTATCGATATTGCTGCGCTTCAAGGCTGAAAATCGCGCTCTTCGGCCACTGTGCATCGCCGATCGTGATTTTCGTGTGCGTCGCATCCGCGACGCCCATCGTCCGCAGCGGAACCCGCACGTCGAAGAAGTTGTCTCCGGCCTGAACCAACGGATTGGGATGTAAGTCCGCCCACGCCTGGAAGATCATCTGGCCGGCGCGCTCTAGCATAAGCCAATACGCCACGTAATGCCGATGACCGTTGGCGTGGCCACTCTCATCGAACGTCTCCTGGACTCCGATGTTCGCTGTGGCGTGCAACACGAACTCGCCAACGCCGGAAACGCCGACTTTCATCACCGGCCATCCCATGGGCGGCTTCTCCGCCGGGCTGCCGGGCGCAGGGATCGGCGTCGACGATTCGATCCGAATATACAAGAACGACTCATCGTAAGTTGCCCGCACCTGCCAGCCGTGCTTGGCCGCATCCGCCTTATCGAATGCCGGCGCGACGTTCTGCCACGGCGCCCCCGCGCGCTCGAAGGCTCCGGCGGCAGGCGGAATCATGGCATAAACCGATTCCGCGGGGTACGCCTTATCGCTAAAAAACTGGTCCTTGATCTTCCAGCGCCCGTCTTCCTTGACGAAACGCATGCTCAGGAATTGGTCTTTGCCATTTTGTCCGAGCAACACCGCCTCGTCTCCCTGCACGAAAGTCTTGGACGACGTGTAATGCGCATCGGGACGCGGGCGCAGATAGGGCCGCATCTTCTCCGCGTTCGAAGCCGATTCGCGGGACCATAACCCCACCCAGGCGTTCGCGTCGCCGCTTTGCTCAGCCTTCTCCATCTGCCTGTATACGGCGAGGACCTGGTCCTCGGGACGCTGCGCCCGGCACCCGATCGTCCAGATCAAGAAACAGACAAGAGTCCGCATCTGCTGGATGGTACCAGACGCGGAATCCCGTGTGAACCCGAAATCCAGTTGGACGGCAAACCGCCAACTGACCCCCAAACGGCAGCCGGCCCCGCTTGCAACCGGCGCCATTTCCGCAGTATCTTCGTCTCGTGACCGTCACTCGCCGAAGCATCCTCACCACCATCGCCGCCACCGCGGCCGTTCAAGCCCAGCGCAACCGCCCGCCCGGTTGGAAACCGAAGCTCGGCACGCTGGGCAATTACACCGAGGCCAATGTCGATTTCACCAAGGCCGAAGGCTTCACCAGCATGGAGCTGCGTCTCGACCCCATGAAGCAGGACGACGCCGCGCTCGCCGCCATCAAGGACAAGATGCAGCGCTCCGGCCTCTACTTCTCGTCGCTCGCCTGCGACGGCAACCACATCGACCCCGATCCGGCCAAGCGCGCCCGCCAGATCCAGATCGCAAAGAAATCCATCGAGGTCTGCGGCAAGCTGGGCATCCCGGCCATCGCCGGCCAATCCGGCAAGATCGCCGGCCAGTCGCTCGGGCAGCAGGTGGATGAAGTCGTCAAGGTTTACACCGAAAACTACTTCCCGCTGTGCGAGCAGTACAAAGTGAAGATTCTCTGGGAGCCGTATGCAGGCGGCCCGAACATCGGCACTGGCCCCGTGGGTTGGGAAGCGTTATTCAAAGCGTTCCACGACAGCCCCAACGTCGGCCTGCAATTCGACCCCTCGCACCTGGTCTGGCAATTCATGGACCCGGTGCAGGCCGCGCGCGATTTCGTCTCAAAGATCTACGACGTGCACCTCAAAGACACCGAGATCCTCTGGCACATTCTGCGCCGCACCGGCATCCAGCCGGTCGATAACTCGCGCTGGTGGCGCTTCCGCGTGCCCGGCTATGGGTCGGTGGATTGGAAAGGCTTCTTCTCGGTGCTGGCCGAAGCCGGATATCA
This sequence comes from Bryobacterales bacterium, assembly GCA_003135055.1. Taxonomy (GTDB): domain Bacteria; phylum Acidobacteriota; class Terriglobia; order Bryobacterales; family Bryobacteraceae; genus PALSA-243. The sequence continues at coordinate 13,545 of PLDF01000449.1, forward strand.
AGGCGCCATGAACATCGAAAACGAGGACCCATTCTACGGCCCTTCCTACGATCAGCAGCAGAATTTCACGGAGAGCTTCAAGCGTGGCTTCCGCCAGGCGCACGAATTCCTGAAGACGCTAATCCCGCCGGTATCGGGCTAACTGCCCGGCGGGCGCTGCCGGGTAAGCCCGAAATTTGCGCGGCAGATATAGAATTTCACCAGACGTGGCAGGCATTGGCCGGCGTCATCGGCTGGCCCGCCTTGCACGAAAAAGCCTTCTGGAATTCCGGCATATTCTGCACCACGCCGTTGACGCGGAAGCGCGCCGGCGAGTGCGGGTCGGTCTGCACTTGCAGCCGCTCGGCCTCGTCGCGCGAATTGCCGCACCACACCTGGCCGAACGCCAGGAAGAAGCGCTGCTCGGGGGCGAATCCGCCGATCTGGGGCCGCGTCTTATTGGCGAGCGCCGTCTCAAGCGCCATCAGCGCAATGCGCACGCCGCCGTTATCCGCGGTGTTCTCGCCCAGCGTCAGCTTGCCGTTCACGTTGAGTCCGGCCACGGTGAACTTCGAATACTCATCCGCCACGCAAGCCTCGCGCTGGTCGAACTCTTTCGCATCCTCGGCCGTCCACCAGTCTTTCAGGTTGCCGCTCGCGTCGAACTGGCGGCCTTCGTCGTCGAAGCCGTGCGTCAACTCGTGGCCGATCACCATGCCGATGCCGCCGAAGTTCACGGCGTCGTCCATATCGTTGTCGTAAAACGGCGGCTGCAAAATTCCCGCCGGGAAGTTGATATCGTTCATCTGCGGATCGTAATAGGCATTGACAGTCGGCGGAGACATGGCCCATTCGGTGCGGTCCACCGGCTTGCCGATTTTGTTCAATTGGCGCTGGAACTCGAACTGGTCGGCGCGGAAGCTGTTGCCCAGCGGGTCGTCGCGCTTGATGGCGATGCTGGAATAGTCGCGCCAATGATCGGGATAACCGATCTTGTTCCTGATAGCCGCCAGCTTTTGCATCGCCTTCTGCTTGGTGGCGGGCGTCATCCATGGCACGGCCTGCAGATCTTCGCCCAACGCTTTCTCCAGCCGGTCCACCATGGCCAGCGTACGCTGCTTGCCTTCTTTTCCGAAGGTGCTCTCGACGAACTTCTGGCCCAGCGCTTCGCCCAATTCGTTATCGGTGAAATCGACGCAGCGCTTCCAGCGCACCCGTTGTTCCTTGGCGCCGGTGAGGGTCTTGCCGTAAAAATCGAACGTCTCGGCCGCGAACTGCTTGGGCAGGAACGCCGATTCGGCATGCACCGCGTGCCACGTGAGATACGTCTTCCAATCGTCCAGGCTGGCGCTCTGAATCTCGGCGTTCAATGCCTTGAAGAAATCCGGCCATGCCACGTTGATAGCTTGGAATTCCGGGGCGCCGCTGGCGGTCAGGTACTGGCTCCAGCGAAAGTCGGGGCTGAGCGCCTGTAACTCCTGCCTGGTCATTTTGTGGTAGACCTTCTCGGGATCGCGGCGCGAAACGTTATCGAGAGAGCCCTTGGCCAGCGCGGTTTCGATCTTCATCACGGTATCGGCATGGGCTTTGGCCACGTCGGTTTTTTCGCCCATCAGCTCGAACATGCGCTGCACGTGGACCAGATATTGCCGGCGAAGCTCGACCGATTTCTGATCGTCCTTGAGATAGTAGTCGCGTTCCGGCAGGCCCAGACCGCCCTGGTCCGCTTGCGCGATCACGGCCGTGGAATCCTTGAAGTCCTGCCCGGAACCGAAATCGAATAGAGCGCCCGCGCCGGCGCGCTGCAGGTGCGCGGCCTCCTCGGCGATCTGCGATTTGTCCTTCAGGTCGCGAATGCGGTCGAGCTCCGGCTTGAGCGCGTCGATGCTGCGTGCGTCAATGCCTTTTTCGTCCATGCAGGCGGCGTAATAGTCGCCGATCTCGCGCGTCACCTGGTCGCGGCCGGCATCCGGCTTGGCAGCCGCTTCAAGAATCTCATGCAGCACCTCGCGGTTGCGCTCCTGCAGCTCCGAGAAGCGTCCCCAGCGCGACTGGTCGGGGGGAATCGGGTTGTTCTTCATCCAGGTTCCGCAGGCGTATTGGTAGAAATCGACGCACGGATCGGCCGACCGGTCGAGGGCGTTGATATCGAAGCGAAGCGAATTGGGCTTGGAAGCCGGCGGCGTTTGAGCGGCAAGCGCCAAAGCGCAAACCGATGCGGTGAAAGCGATCCTGAGCAAGGCAGACTCCTTCTCTTCAATTCTACGCGGCTGGAGGAGTTTCGTGAGGCTCGGCGTTGGTTTAAGGTCTGCAGCCCATGGCGATGTTCACCTTCGACGCAAGCTCGCAAACCCGTTTATCGGCGAGTTGCCTGAGGCGAGTTTGAGGTTCAATCAGACTTCGCTTGCGAACCACTGTAATGTCCTCGCCGCGGGCGGCGGAGTCCGACTGAAGTCCCGTCTCACCGGCAGGCAAGAAGACATGCGTGGGCGCCTCCTTGTGAATGCTAGTCGTCAGCGGCACAACGAGCACGGTGTCGGCGCGCTCATGGCGATTTCGCGCGTCTAGCGAGACGATCACGACAGGCCGCCTCCCCTTCTCAGGAGGATCGCTTGGAAGCTGAACAAACCAAATCTCGCCGCGGACTGGAGTTCTCGGAGTTGACGGCACTTAGGCGCGGTCCTCGTAAGGAAATTCGCGCAGCGCAAACTCACCCCATTCGGCTTGTTCCTTTGCCTCCTCAGTCGAAAGCGAGCCGTAGTAATCCGCGACTGCCAGCTCAACGGATGCTCGCTCATTCTCTCGCCGAACGGCTTGGAGGATCTCCTCCAAAACGGCGGAGATCGACCCGGCCCGCCGCTTCCTGCGCACCGCCTCCAGAAATGCTACGGACTCAGGCGAGAGCGTGTAGCTCTTCTTGGCCTTGCGATCAAGCTTACTAGTAGTATGACTGATCATCCTACGAAGTATCTTACCAAGAAGACAAGCCCAATGTCAAGCCCTTCGATCCCGGCTGGGCCGCCTGCATTGCCGTCGGCGCCTGTTACTAATCGGCTACCGTGCCTGTCAGTTTATAACCTTCCCACCGGGCCACCACCGCGCTGGCAAGGCAGTTTCCAAGCACGTTAATAGCAGTGCGCGCCATATCGAGCAGCGCATCCACGCCGAGCAATACCGCCGCGCCTTCGAGCGGCAGGTGGAATGTGGCGAGAGTTCCCGAGAGAATCACCAGCGCCGCGCGCGGAATGCCCGCAACGCCCTTGCTGGTGAGCATCAGCGTCAGCATCATGAGCAATTGCTCGCCCAGCGAAAGGTGCACGCCCGCGGCTTGCGCCACAAAGACTGAAGCCAGCGACAGGTAGAGCGTGCTGCCCACCAGATTGAAACTGTAGCCGGTGGGAATCACGAAGCCTACAATGTGTTTCGGCACGCCGAAGCGTTCCATGTTCTCGAGCGCCAGCGGCAGCGCGGCTTCGCTCGACGCCGTGGAGAATGCGATCATTACCGGCTCGCGAATGGCGCGGTAGAACTTACCCGCCGGAATGCGGAACAGCGGAATCGCAGGCCACAGAATCAGCAAGACGCACAGCACCGCCGCGCCGTACATGGTCAGAATGAGTTTGCTCAACCCGAACAATACGCCAATGCCTTTCGACCCGACCGTGACGGCGATAGCTGCGCCCACGCCGAATGGCGCCAGATACATGACGTACTTCGTGTACTGAAACATCACCTCCGCGAGCGATCCGCAAAACGCAACTACCGGCGCGGCTTTGGCGCCGATGGCCGCGCACGCCGCGCCGAACAGGAAGGCGAAAACCACCACCTGCAGCACGTCGTTACGCGCCATGGCGTCGATCAGGCTGACGGGAACAATGTGTTCCACAAACGAGCCGGCGCTGGCGGCCGCCTGCGGAATCTTGTCGCCCGCGGTTTGCGAGATAGGCACTCCCAGGCCGGGCCGGACCAGATTCACGGCGGCCAATCCCAGGAACAGCGCCAGCGTAGTGACGATTTCGAAGTACAGAATTGTCTTGGCGCCAATGCGGCCCATATTCTTCGATCCGCCGCTGCCGGCGATGCCCGCCACCAGCGTGGCGAAGATCAGCGGCGCGACAATCGAGCGAATGAGGCGCAGAAACACCGCGCTCACCGGGCCGAGTTGCTTGGCGAAGTCCGGCGCAAAGACGCCGAGCAGCACGCCGGCGGCCATGCCGATGAAGATCCAGGCGGTGAGGGAAATGCGTTTCATCGTTCGCCCCATTTCAGCTTTTGCCGCAGCACGTCGAAGAACATCATGTGCGGCGGATTGATCAGCAGCAGCGAAAACTTCGAGCTGCGGCACGCCACTGCATCGCCCTGGCGGATCGGGTTGCCCACTTGCCCGTCGATCGTAAGGTAGACCGATTCGTCCGGCCCGCGCGCCAGCGCTTTGATCACGCTGGTCTCCGGCACCAGCAGCGGCCGGTTGGTAAGCATGTGCGGGCAGATGGGCGTCAGACAGATAGCGGGCACCGAAGGATAAACGATCGGCCCTCCGGCGGAGAGCGAATACGCCGTGGAGCCGGTGGGCGTGGCGATGATCAGCCCGTCCGCTTTATAGGCGCAGACGAACTGATCGTCCACATAGGTATCGAGATCGATGATGCGGGCGATGGACGATTTCGCCAGCACCGCGTCGTTCAGCGCTTCGTAGCTGGCGATGGTTTCGCCGTCGCGCAATACTTCGACGCTCAGCAGCTTACGCTTGGCGATCCGATGCTCGCCGCGAAAGGCGCGTTCCAGCTCGGGAAAAAGTTCGCCCACCGTGATCGCGGTCAGGAAGCCAAGGCCGCCGAGGTTGACGGGAAACAGCGGAATTTCACGCTTGCCGATCGCGCGCGCCGCCGATAGCAGCGTGCCATCGCCGCCCAGGACGACGATGAGATCGCAGCCCTCTGGAACTTCACCGCGCCGCATGCCTTCCACGGCGCCGCCCGCGTAACCGGCGGTCTCTTCGTCGGCGCGGATGCCGATTCCGCGTTCGCGCAGCCATGAGACCAACCGCGGCGCCACGCCGGCGGCGGGCGTCGAATTCGGCTTGGAACAGATTCCAACCGTGTTAATGGCGGGCATGGAGGAGAAACTCCTTATTCCCTTCCGCGCCCGGTATCGGGCTATCCATCAGACTCGTCTCGAATCCAAAATCGCGCACCGCGCGAACCGCGGTTTGATCAGTATAACCATTTGGACCCCCGCCTGTGTGGGGCAGCGTGCCATCGGGTGCGTAACCGATCTGGGGGAGACGGATTCAGAGGCTGCCGCGCCGTAATCTCGCCGGCCTTTTCCATTC
>PLDF01000451.1 GCA_003135055.1 Bryobacterales bacterium
GCCCATCCCAACAGGGTCGAAAAACCACCTCGCACATCGGGGAATGCCACGGGCGCCACCGGGTTTTTCATGAAATTTCGCGGGCCGAAGGCCCTGGGCAACAGACGACATAAACCGATCGTCTGTCCTACCTCTTGTCGTCAAACAGGGCCGAGTGCGCCGCTGTTTAGCAACTGGCTGTCGTGGATTGGATGGGTTGCCGCCAACATGACGCGGTCGCGTCCGTGCGCCTTTGCCTGATAAAGAGCTTCGTCGGCGGCCCGTATCAGCAACCCCATGGTGCTTCCGTGGTTCGGGTAGAGGGCCACTCCCATGGAAGCCGAGACGTGCCCAAGTTCCCGGCCGCGCGACACTACGGCGATATTTCTTATCGCCGCAAGCAAGCTCTCTGCCCGATAGTGCGTATCGTCAAGCGACGCTCCCGGTAAAACGATCAGAAATTCTTCTCCCCCATAGCGGCAGACCACGTCCTCTTTGCGCGTTCGAGCGAGCAGCAACTGGCTGAATTCCTTCAATATGGCGTCGCCCCCATCGTGCCCGAAGGCATCGTTGAACTGCTTGAAGTGGTCGAGATCGAGCATGATCGTTCCAATCGTGCTCCCGTCCCGATCCGCCCGGTAGAGTTCCCGCTCGAAGGTTTCTTCCATATATCGCCGATTAAACAAGCCGGTAAGAGGGTCCCGGATCGACTGGGCTTTCAGCGCTGCGCGCAGGCGGAGATTGGCGATCGCCAGACCCATCCGCTCGGCATTCGTCTTCGCCAGCCGCAATTCGGATTCGTCGAGCTCTTGTCCGTCCGGCCGCAGGAGATGCATGACCCCAAGTACTTCTCCGTGAGCCATCACTGGTATGCAAACGAAAGCGCCGGTGAAACCTCGCGCTATATGCGCGCACCGGATCTGCCCGTAAGAGAGGGCGCTCCCGTGCGGCCGGCCGCGCCGAAGCGCCCAACAATCCTCCGGCAAAAAAACAGAGGCCAACGCGGTCGAATCACCCCATCCCGCCGCTATTTCGACCGAGCTTCGCGAGGAGTCGATCATGCTGAGAGCACCCGACAGCGCCGGCCACAAATCGGTTGCGAACCGGCTTAGTATCCTGTCCGCTTCCTCTTCGTCGACGCAGGTTTCAAGAAGCTCGCCCATCTCAGCGAGCAGCACTCCTTCCCGATTCCGCAGCTCCAGCCGATCGTTCCAGCCGGTCAGTTTGGAGTTAGCGCTCTCAAGCTCTTGCTCCGCCCGTTTGCTCGCCGTGATGTCCCGTGAGATGCCGAACGTGCCGACGATTGTTCCATCGCTATCGACCATCGGCAGCTTCGTGGACATGACCCACTCTTCGACACCGCCGATCGAGGTTTCCAACTCTTCCTTGTCAATCAGCGCGCGGCCGGTTTGAAATACCTCTTTTTCGTCGGCCCGGGCCCTTGCCGCCTGCTCCGGACGGTAAAAATCGGCGTCGCTCTTTCCGATCGCTTCCGCAACATTCGAGAGGCCCAGCCGCCGGCCCTTGGCTGCATTGATTCGCAGAAAACGGCTTTCCGGGTCTTTGAAGTAGACGCGATCCGGAAGCGTATCCATCAAAGTCGTAAACAAATCTTTCTCATGCTGGAGCTGCGTCTCCAACTTACGCCGTCTCCGCCCATCGAAACGAATCACCACGCTCGCCGCGGCGAGCAGCAACAACGAGAAAGCAGCGGCGATCGCTCTGCCCACCCGGGCTCGCGCCGTATCCTCATCCAGGGCGGAGCTTCTCGCTTCCAGCAAGGAGTACTCTTCATTCTGAAGCTCCCAGCTCAGTGACTCGATCGCCGCGGATAAGGGCGCTCCCACGCTTCGGACGACCTGCGCTGCCTCGCCGGCTCCTAACGAACCGCGCATGAGGACCAACTCTTCCAACGCCTTAAAACGCTCCGCCAGCAGAGCTTCAAGATTATCCAATCTTCGTTGCTGCCGGGGATTATCGGCTGTCAGCAACCGCACCTCCCGCTCGTGTTGATTGGCGCTAGCGACAGACTCTTTCATCATTTGTAAAGAGGCTGGGTCGCCCGTCAGCAAGAATCCGCGGGCCGAACTCTCAGCCGTTTTGGCCATACTTTCCGTCGCCGTGATCTCCCGAATGATCCGAGTCGAGTGGTTGACCCACTGGCCACTCATGCCGAGGGTGTTCATGGTTCTGTATTGGGCTACGGCGATCAGAACAATGGTGATGCTCGCAACGCCAAGACCGATGGGAACGTATTTTTCGAGCGGGAGTTTCAGGGAGCCGCCTGTTTTTCCAGAGTAACTAACGCTTGAGAGGCGAAGTTACCCAAAATTCTGTGTTCAACAGGTAAGTTCGCCGATCCAAGTTACATTAGCACTTGGAAGGCCGTTCCAGCGCTCTTACATGGGATGAGTAGTTACGGACTTGAGGTATTTCCTCTTGACTGGCTGTTTACTATCATTCGATCGACAGCAGGAAGGGGCAGGCGTCTTATTTCATACGTTGGCCCCCCGCTATCCCGGCTGATAATAAGCCGCGCCGCCCGGGCGCCGCTGCCAGTGACATCATGCCGATGTCCAGCCTCACAGTTTTTTTCGTGCCGGCTCACGTCCAATAATTGCGGTCCAGACTCCGATACTGCACGGCTTCGGCAACGTGCTTGGCGGAGACGGCTTCGGAGCGGCCCAGATCGGCGATGGTGCGCGCCACTTTCAGGATGCGGTCGTGCGCGCGGGCGGAGAGGCCCAGCTTCCGCACGGCCATTTCGAGAGTGCGCTCGCCAGCGTCATCGAGCGCGCATTGCTTGCGGATCATGCGCGAAGGCATCCGGGAATTGTAATACCCGCGCGTCTGCTGGATGGCGCGGGCAGCATCCACGCGGGCGCGAATTTCGGCCGACGGCTCCGCCTGCGAGCCCCCGCGCAGCTCCTTATAAGGAACGGCGGGGACTTCCACGTGGATATCGATGCGGTCCAGCAGCGGGCCGCTGATCTTGCCGAGATACTGCTGAATCTGCCCCGGCGTGCAGCGGCATTCGCGCGTGGAATCGCCATAGAAACCGCATTTGCAGGGATTCATTGCCGCCACCAGCATGAAGTTCGACGGGAAGGAGAGGGTCATGCTGGCGCGGGCGATGCTCACCGATCCATCTTCCAGGGGCTGGCGCAGAATCTCCAGAACGTCGCTGGGAAATTCGGGGAACTCATCGAGGAAAAGCACGCCGTGGTGCGCGAAGCTCACCTCGCCGGGGCGCGGCATTCCGGCGCCGCCTCCCACCATGCCCGCTCCGGAAACCGTGTGATGCGGCGAGCGGAAAGGGCGCTGGTAAAGCAGGCCGCCGCCGCTTTGAATCAGCCCGGCGATGCTGTGGATCTGGGTGGTCTCAATCGCCTCCTCAAACGTCAGCGGCGGCAGAATTCCGGCAAGCCGTTTGGCGAGCATGGTCTTGCCCGAGCCGGGCGGGCCGATCATGAGCACATTGTGGGAACCCGCCGCCGCCACTTCCAGCGCGCGCTTCGCCGTGGTCTGGCCGCGCACGTCGCGGAAATCCGGCGGCGCGGGCGATTCCGCGTGATGGCCATTGCCGTTGCGCGGCGTCGGTGGGAATTCCCCGGGGCGCGCGAGCATCGCCACCACTTCGGCCAGATAGCGCGCGCCATACACATTGACGCCTTCCACCACCGCGGCTTCCGCTGCATTCTCGGCGGGCAGGATGACGTTGGGGATGCCGTGATCGCGCGCGCAGACCGCCACGGAAAGCGCGCCGCGCACCGGACGGATGGCGCCGTCGAGGGAGAGCTCGCCGATCAGAATATGCCGGTCGAGACTCTTCACCGCGCCCATCGCGCCGAGGATGCCGAGGGCGACAGGCAGATCGAAGCCGCCCCCTTCCTTGCGAATATTGGCGGGCGCCAGATTGATGGTGATTCGCTTGTTAGGGTAGGCGAACCCAGAGTTGATGAGGGCGCTCTTGATGCGCTCGCGGCTCTCGCGGACAGCGGTGTCGGGCATGCCGACCATGACGGAATCGCGCGGCGAGCCCGACGAAAACATATCCACTTCGACATCGATCAGATGGGCATCGATGCCATAAACGGCGGCGCTACGGGTCTTGAACAGCGACATGGAAGTTGGTTGCGGCTACTTCTCTTGAGATTAGTGCCGCGTGCGGCCGAATATTCTCGGATTTGTATAGGGGAGCCCCGCATAGGCGGCCGCGTTCTTGGCGACACAAGCATGCGCCACCGATTTGCGCTACTGTAAAGTTGTGTTCTCTCCACGTTGTTCACATTGCGGGTCTGTCGAGTTTAGGGGCGTAGGCGTCCGAAACACCGTCGAGAGAGCGGTCCACTGGTTTTTCCTGCCGTATCGGTGCTCCCTTTGCGGCAGGCACTTCTTCCTGTTCCGATGGATGGCGCCCGAAGCGGGCATCGGTTAGCGAATCTACTTTTAGCTTAGTTAACCTAGCGCTGGGCCCAATATTTCGTGCGCGCCTGCACCACCAACCCCTTTTGCTTTGCAGCCAGTTCGATGCCGCGGAATTCGGAAACTCGAACCGGCACGTCGGACACGTAGCCAAGGTTATATTGGCTTCTCAATTCCTCTTGAATCCGGTCGAAGATCTGTTCGAGGCTCAGCTTCTTCGAAACTTCAAAGAAGCCCCCGCCGGTATCTTTGGAAAGCCGCATCAGAACTCCCTTGCCATCCGGACCGCCCAGGATTCCATAGGCGCCGGCATCGGAGAACAGAATGGAATACGACAGCGTCTCCGCGCGTTGAGCCGCCTCCACCGCCGACGGCAGAGTCTCCTCGCTGCCGAAATCGACTCCGTCCGAAAGCACGATCAGCGCTTTCCGGCCGCGTAGGGGAGTCATCACTTCCTTGGATGCTCTCACCACGGCATCGTAGAGCAGCGTGCCGCCGCCATGCTGGATTTGCAACTGCCGGAGCGTCTCCGAATCCACCAACGCCAGCGCGTCGTCCAACTTCTGGCGCGAGGAGGTTAGCTCCTGGCGCAACTCCACCGCGCTGTCGAACTGCATGATGAACACGCGGTCCTGGTTGCCGCGCAGGACCCGGTCCAGAAAGTGGAAACAGGCCCCACGCTCCGCGTCGAGCACGCGGCGCTGGCTGGCGCTGGTATCCACCATCAGCCCCAACGTAAGTGGAAGATCGGACTCCTGAGAGAAATAGCGGATGGTTTGCGGCCGTCCGTTTTCGGAGAGCGAAAAATCGTCCTTGGTCAGGCCGCGGATGAGCTCTCCGTTCTTGGCCCGGACAGTAGCCAGCACGTTGACGACTTTGACATCGGTGGAAAAGGACGGCGTATCCTGGCCGCTCATGGGCGGCCACGGCGAAAACAAAGCGGCCGCTGCCAGTAAAAAGCGGCGTCTGCCGCGGCGGCCATGGGGGAATTGGTTGCGCATCGCGATACCGGTCCGCGTCCCGTTGGCGATTGGGGAAAAATGCCTTCAGAGCCGCGCGGCCGCAGCCTTCTTTTTTTCGGCTTTCTTTTGCCGCCGGGGCAGACGGGACTTGTTCTTGGGGGCCAGCTTTTCCTTCTTCACGTTCTTCGCGGCTTTTGGTTGACGGACTACCTCCGCCTTGGGCGCTGCAGCCGGGGCGCCTTTCTCAGCTGCGGGGGCTGCTGCCTCATCCGCTTCAACTGCCGCCTTCTTTTTGCTCGTCTTTTTGTCTGCCATAAACCATAGTCTCACGATGTCGCGGGCAATCGAGCGGGGGCGTACGTTATAATGGCTTCTGCCGAAGTTGCATCTTGCTGGAGTGGCGGAACTGGCAGACGCACGGGACTCAAGAACCAAACTACCCCGGCACCCGGCGGCAATCCCCAATTTAAGATATACGGATTTCCCGGCTTCGGCAACCAGCGGGAACCCTGTTTGCCGTCGGAACCATTACAGAGACCATTACATAATCACGCGACTCGGTTTCTGAGGCGGGGGAAAGCCAGCCAGAACGACTTGGCTTAGGCTCCATCAAACTTGGAATCGCAAACATCGTTATCGAGTCTAACGTGTTCGGCGCCCCAGAGCGCTCGGCGCCTTCACATCGGAGTCCAAATGAGAGTTGAACCTCAGCCGCGCGGTATACCTCTTGGGAAAAAGATACGGACGCGGCGCTTGACAGACGGGGCGCGGATTCGTAGGCTTGCCCTATGAGTATGAAAACGAGAGTCCTCTTCTCCATCTTCTGCGCGCCAATATTGTTGAGCGCCCAGAATAATCTGAAGACGACGGTCACGCAGCGCTATTTCAACGGAATCCGGAAGAACCTGGAAGCGGCTGCCGAAGCGATGCCCGCAACCAAGTACGGGTTCAAGCTGACCGAGGGGCAGATGTCGTTCGCCGAATGGATCAACCATTCGACGGAGCGCAACTATTCCGATTGCGCCACGCTGAAGGGCGAAGCCGCACCGGAAGCCGCCAAGAAGGCGCCCGGCCTGAAAGATAAAGCGGAAGTGAGCCAGGCATTGAAAGACTCGTTCGGGTACTGCGCCGCGGCACTCGACGGAATCGACGATCAAAAGGTCCTCGCCTCGCCGCAAATGACGTACTCGCTCCTGCACATCGTTGTGCACAACAACGAGATTTACGGGAACATCGTCGGGTATCTGCGCTCCAGCGGCATCGTACCACCGTCCACGGCTACTCGAATGGACCCAAAAGGCAAGAAGTAAGCGGTTGAAGCAAGTGATGATGCAACCGCTCGTTGTTGACCCGATTCGATGAGAGAAAGCCGCCGGGTATTATGCCGGGCGCAGAGTTTTGACGCCAGCAAATCATGGCCATTCGCGCAAAACCAAGATAGAATCATGTTCAGTGATTCAGGCCGGCGCCACGGGCGCACCATGCGGAGGATTCCTTAACCAGAAAAAGGTGAGGCATGCTTTCGCAGGAATCGACGGCCCAAAACCTTCAAATCCAAGTCTGGCCCATAGACCGTCTGGTCTTCTACGCCCGCAACCCACGGAAGAACGACGCGGCTGTGGATCGCATGTGCTCGTCGATCCGCGAATTTGGATTCAAATGTCCCATTCTTGCCCGTAGCGATGGAACCGTCGTCGATGGCCACCTTCGCTTGAAGGCCGCGCGCAAGTTGGGATCGTGGCCTGGCGGCGATACCTCGGCCATCCCCGTGATTCTTTGCGACGAATGGACCGAGGCGCAAGTAAAAGCATACCGGCTGCTAGTGAATCGCTCCGTTACATGGGCCGCGTGGGACGACGAGCTCCTCGCTTTGGAATTGCAGGAGTTGAACGGACTTTGACCTCAGCCTCACAGGATTTGACCCGAAGGAAATCGACGATCTGCTGCTGGCGCCGGAAGACGACGATGCAGCGAACGCCGTCCCGCCGATTCCAGAGAACCCGGCGTCCCGCCCTGGCGACCTATAGCTCTGCGGGAAGCATCGAGTCCTGTGCGGCGACTCCACCAGCGCAGAAGCTGTGGCGCACCTTCTCGGCGAGCGCAAGCCGCTCCTGATGGTCACCGATCCACCGTACGGCATCGAGCTCGACTCCGAGTGGCGCGACCGCGCCGGCCTAAACGGCTGCGGGCCTGCTGAGGTCAGCTACACGAAGCACCGTACCGAGGGCCACACTGAGACAACGATCTCGGGCGACACGCGCGCAGACTGGTCGGAAGCGTTCGAGCTCGCCCCGAGTATTCAGATCGCGTATGTTTGGCACGCCTCCGTGTTCACCCGCGAAGTGCTGAACGGGCTGCTTCGCATCGGCTTTTTGTATCCACAGCAGATATGGAACAAGGGCCGCACAGTGCTCACGCGAACGCATTATTGGTATCAGCATGAGCCCTGCTGGTAGGTGCGAAAGAAGAACGCGCCGTGGTTCGGCAAAGCGGGTGAGAACTCGACTGTGTGGGATTCCGCCTCTCCGAAGTTCATCATGGCGGATCGGACGAAGAGAAGTTCGACCATCCAACCCAGAAGCCCGTCGATCTCATGCGGCGCCCGATTCTGAACCACACCAAGCGGGGGCAACTGGTTTACGATCCATTCCTGGGAAGCGGAACCACGCTCGCGGCCACGGAACTCACCGAGCGTGTCTGCATGGGCATCGAGCTGGACCCGAAGTACGTGGACGTAATAATCCAACGCTTTCAAACGCTGTCTGGGAAGAAGGCCAAGCTCGATGGCGACGGGCGCACATTCGAGGAGATCGCGGCGGAACGGAAGGGGGCCGCATGAATCGCTCACTGCCGCCAGGAGATCGCGGCGTGCGAAACGGAGATCCGCGCCGGCCATCCCGATTTGGAAGGGCTGTGCCGGGCCTTGATGGACTGGTCCGGGGAGTTACGGCTGCTGCAACGCGGCTGAGGATTGGCCACTGTTGCGCCACCGTTGGCCCACGTTCGCTCCGGCGGCGACTCGTCGGCGTGTGGGCCAACGCTCCGGTGTTTTGGCAGGGAACGGAAACAATCGGGCGCAGACGCAGAAAAGCCCGCCGCGGCCGGAGCCGGGCGGGCCAGAGAGGGAGGGAGTCGATGCTACGCGTTGATGCGATAGGTCCGCTCGCCATTTTCCGGCTTGAACGATTCGACCGCGTACCCGGCCTTCTTCATCGCGCCGGCCATAAAGCCCCTGACAGTGTGCCGCTGCCAGCCCCCATCTTGTCCATGATCTCGACCAGTGTGGCGCCGTTCTTCCGTTGCAGCAGCGCAACCACCTGGGCGGTCTTGCTGCCCTCGCGCGGGCCAGCGCTTTCCTCTTTTTTGGCGGCTTTCTTGCCCTTGGGCGCGCTCTTCGCCGGGGTGGCCTTCTTAGTCTTAGTAGGCTTGGCTTTCGCGGGCGCGCCCTTGGCGGCCTTTGCGCCACCCTTGGCCTTCTTATCGGCTTTTGGCTTCGCGGGCTTCGTCGCTGGCTCGGCCGCTTTGCCAAGTCCCTGGATGGCGTCCCAAATCTTGCTCGCGCCAGCTTTGGCGGTCTTGAAGCCTTTCACCGGCTTTACGCCCGGCAGGCTATTCCAGATCGCGACCAAGCGCTCGGCAGGCCACGTGCTGGCTAGTTGCGTCAGTTCCTTCGGGTTGGTGAAGAATTCGAATGTGGTGGTAATCGTAGCGGCGGCTTCCTCTTGGGTAGCGAACGCGCTGATGTTGTTTTCGGCATCGATGGTGAACGTCATTTGAATCTCCTTTGTTCCGATCTCTTCGCGGTCATGACATGAATCGCTCTGAAGTGCTTGAAAGGCAAGGCCTTATTGAGATAAATCTGCGCGGGCGAAGGACTGGCGATGGACCCGTCCGCGGGTGTCAGTAAATGTCAGGAGATGTCACAAAACTGAAGCCAAAACAGGAAGAAGCGATCCTTGCGCTCCTGTCCAACCGGAACGTGGAAGAGACCGCCCGCGCCGTTAAAATCACACCCAGGACCTTGTATCGCTGGCTGAACCGGAGTTCGACAAAGCCTATCGGAAAGCACGAAGGAAGGCATTCGGGCAATGCACCGCGCGGTTACAGCAGGCGGCGGTCTCCGTCATGATGAAGACGATGGTGGAGACGGGCGCGGCGGCGTCTACGCGGCTCCGTGCCGCCGACATGGTGTATTCGCACGCCGCCAAAGCGATTGAGATCGAGGATATCGAGGCGCGCGTGGCCGACCTGGAGCGCGCTGCGGAGTTGGCGAAGTCCTCGGGTCGGTGAAAATCGTCATGACCAATCTCGCGCGGCGGCTCCGAAAGCTCGAAGCAGGAATCCTGGATTGTCACGGCCGTATCGCCAACACGCCGGAGTGGCTGGAGTTCTGGGGCGACAAGCTCGACCAGCTTATCGCTGGGGAGGATGTAGATCTCACGGGCGCCTTGGCCGTCGTCGACGCGATCATCGAAGCTGGTGAGCGGGAAGAGGCCGCGGCGGTGGCCGGCTCTTCGGTCCAGGTCGCAGTGAGCGAGCGGTTCGTATGAAGGCGGTCATCAGGCGTCTTTGCCGGCTTGAGGAGCGAGTTGCCCCTCCAGAAGTCGTTGAGCCGAGTTCGGTCGCCGTGATGCGCGAACGCCAACGGCGCCGCGCAGAAGCGGAAGGGATACCCTACGTTGAGCCAGTGCGAGAGCCCCTGGTCCTTGCGAATGGTAGATATCCAACGTGGGCCGAGGTCATGCGAGCGCACCGCGCCCGTCGCTGTGCCGAATCGCAACGTGCTGAAACGGAGGAACAGTGAGAACAAGCCTCACCCGGCGTTTGGAGTATCTCGAAACCCGATTGCTTCCGGATGCTGGCGAGCCGACGGTAATCACTTTGGACTTCGTCGATGCCAAGGGAACCGTTGTGGATCACAAGGACTTCATGGTGGCCGCGCCACCTCCGAACGAGCCCGGCCCGCGAGCGCGATCATGGCGGCCATGAAGAACCTTGACAGACGGCTCGCCAGGCTTGAGGACTGGCTGGCGCCCACAGACTTCGCCCGCGATCCGCGGCAGCGGCTGCGGGTCGTCGTGTGCAACCTGGGCAGGACGCTGAGCTTGGAGACGTCCACATGCCGGCGGACGCTTAGTTAGCATGGACGGATTCCTAACCGAAATCGTGAGCCTTGACGGAACCAGGGTGGGCTTGTCCGACGTGGACTTCGAGACTTCGAGAGGTTCATCCAGACCTTTCCGATACAGGCCGCCGCGCCGGATGAATGAGCGTGCGCCTTAGTACCCCTTTGCCATGATTTCATGGACAAACCCGCTCATCAGGATTTAACATCGAGTCCATGATGCCCCAAGGTATGTCGCTAGACGCCTTCAACTATCTTATTGCGTTCACAAAGGCGCATGAGGGCTACACTCCGTTCTTCTATAACAACTGGCCGCTCAAGAACTCGGACAAAGACGTCACCGTCGGCGTCGGGATTGCCGTCAAGGACCGCCAGACAGCGGCCAACGACCCGATTCGCAACATGTTCCGCATGAAAGTTACTGGGGCAATCCCCAGTACGGACCAGATCAAGGCGGAATTCGACCGGGTCAACGACTTGCCGCGAACCAAAGACAATCTCTTCACGGATTACGGCGGCCAATCCCCCATGGAGATCCCGGCCAACATCATGCACTCAAGTCTGTTGGCAAAGATGAACGATTGTTGGAACCAGCGAGGTGTCCCATTTCCCGATTTTGCCAAGATTCAGGCGCAGGCGCAGGTTGCTTTGCTGAGCTTCAACTATGGAATGAGACTTTCCAACCGTCTCGCGCTGTGCGACGCGGTCAAGGCCGAAGATTTTTATACAGCTGCGACACTTTGCGTCGTCAGCAAATGGGATTCACAAAAGAATGAGGCTCACCAGCGCTTACTTTATAATGCCGGTGTGATCATGATGGCCAACAGGGACCTAAACCTTCTGCCGCCCATCACCGGGCCGTTCAAGCCGCCGCCCTGTGCGCCCAATCAATTCAAACTTCCTCCCTGGTTTACTCTTAGTCTCAAGCCATAGCTTGGACGTTCCGGTAATCCAGCGCCATACGTAAGCGCTGCCAGTATATAAACTCTTCGCGACCGGCAACGGCGGCAAGCAGCAACTCGTGGCTGAATTTCTCGCATCCAACCTATAAGCCCCCCATCACGATCTCGCCCGCAGCCGGTCCCTTCGAGGATCGGCTCTTGTCGTTCTGGCGCGCCGCCAGAACGACCAGCGTTGGCGCAGCGGGCCGCCCACGTCGCGCCGCCCGCTGCCCGGCCGACCAGAGGCCTGCCCCGGAAAACAACGAATGCGGCTGCCCGGATAGCTACCGATATATACCGTTAACGCCCGCCAAACACGGAAGGGTAACGATACCGCGAGGTTGATTCGGTAACAAAATCAGGGGCTGTGGCGTCTGAATGAGCAAGATGCGCATCGCTTCGAAGATGTTGTCCTTTTGTCTCGGCGTACTAGCCCTAGCGTCGCCACCTGCTGTATCTGCCCAGGCAACGCAAGGAATCGCTGAAGCAAGAGCTCTCCTGCACGAGGCAGCGGAGCTTGTACCGCAAATCGAGCAGGTACAACAAACGAGCGCCGCCTCCAATATTGCCGCGCAGCAAGTCAAGGCTGGCGATCTAGCTGGCGCGCTTGAGACGCTTCATCGGGTTGAGAAGCCCATTGATGAGGGCATCCTTTATTACGGTGCCTCATTTGCCCTAACCGCGCGCGGGGATTGGGCCACGGCTATGCAGATTCTTGGAGGATTGCCGGACGGGGCATCCAACAGCTCATCCTACACAGCGGTTGTCGTTGAACTCGCAAAGCAACATGATTTCAAGAACGCTCATAAAGTCGCTCGAATGATCGCCGACATGCCGGACGCTGTCCCGAGGTTTGTCGATGCTCTTCTCTTTATCTGTGTCGAGCGATGGAAGCGTGGGGACAAGGCGGAGTCGTTCGAGACCCTAAATGAGGCGCTATATGCGGTCGATAAGTTGGAACTGGCATCGGATCGCGCAGCCAATTATGCGGCGGAACGCTACGCGGGCATGGCGGACTTCTTGGCCTTCTCGGGAGACGTAAGCGCTGCCTCTGCCGTCATCGAGCGTCTGCGTATGGTGACCAATGAAGGGCCGGACCCGGCGGTCAGGAGCAGAGCGGTCAGGCTATTAGCCGAGTCGTTGGCTCGTATCGGAAATTTTGGCGAGGCGTTGAGTGTGGCGAAGCAGCTACCGCCGACCGCTGGACGCGATGCCGCGATGATCCAGATTGCTTGCCAGCAGGCCACACAAGGAGACCCGTCCGGGGCTCGCGTTCTCGTGTCGCAGGTGCAGCCCAAGGAATGGAATAATCAAAATCTAAAACAATTCGCCTCCGCCCTCGCCAGGGCAGGCGATTCCACGGGCGCCGTAGCAATTGTCAGGATGATTGAGAAGACGGCGGACCGTGCCTCCGGTTTTGCGGAAGTGGCACTGGAGCAAGCCGGACAGAAGGACTCCGCGGCCATCTTGACGGTGACGCTCGCTATGGAAGAAGTGCTTCGGGACAGGACCGCAATCGACCCTTTCGTGCTTCAACTCATCGCTGTCACCCAAGGCGAGCTCGGGAATTTCCCCGGAGCGCTCGAAATTCTCAGGCGGCTGGACGGCAGATCCCGTCAATGGCCCCTCTGGAGCATCACCGAGTCGTTGGTTGAAGCCGGCAAGAAGAATGAAGCCATCGCCCTCGCGCGCGCTGAGGAAGATGCATTTCCCCGCGCATACGCACTCTTGGGGACCGCGACGGTATTACTGGAGCAACGGGATTCCGGCGGCAAGAAAGTGGACGCCGCCAGGTAATTGGCACCGCAACGGCTGGCTACCGCTCACTAAATCACTACTGATATGGATACTTAACGCCCGCGTGCCGTCGCCTCGCTATTTGGTATTCATCAGTTCCGCGAGTGCCTCCTGAAACGTCGGCTCATCGTCCGGCGTAATCGCTATCCGATTCACTCGCTTCCGAATACCAAACGGTCCTTCCGCATCCATGTACTCGGCCAATTCTATGCATATGGTTGGTTGGCTCTTCCTCGGCACGGCGAATACCCTGTCGCCCACATCCGCTCGGCGTACGCGAGTCAGCATAGCTTTCGGAACTCGCAGCTCGAACAATAACCCGTATCGAAGAAGAAGGTAATCGGGCGCTACCAACACCGTCCGCGCCTATAT
>PLDF01000143.1 GCA_003135055.1 Bryobacterales bacterium
CGAAAAACCACTTGGCATATCGGGAAATCCCCCGAGCCTCGCGAGGTTTTTCATGAAGTTTCGCGGGCGGAACGCCCATCCCAACAGGGTCGAAAAACCACCTCAGACATCGGGAATCCCGCGCCACTGAGTTTTTCATGAAATTTCGCGGGCCGAAGGCCCTCGGTAACACACGATCAAAAGTGATCGTCTGTCCCACCTCACGTCCGAGCCGGCCCACAAGTAATGCAGGTATGGGCAAAATAAGTGACATTGGGCTGTCATCCTGCCCCGCATCGTTTGAAGACACCATCACTCGATTGGTGGATACAACTTAGGTTATTTCGAAGGTTCCATCGTGATGGTCGATTGAACGTCGAACTTGCGGAACTTGGAATACTGATAATCCGACCTTCCGGACGGTCGGATGAACTTGGCAAACTGGAGGTGGAAATCGTCCGACTGACGAACCGGCAGCCACGCATCGTCGTTGATCTTTTCGAATTCAAAGGTCGTCGTCGAGCCCGGCTTCTGGTAAATGTGGTCGCCTATCACGGTGTCCGCCGTCTTCAGAGTGAAGTTCTCCGCCTCGTCGATCCAGAGTTTGTGACTCCAACTGAGAATCTCCTTTTCGCGCCGATTAGCCGGAACGTGCCCGGCCCGCGGCGTGGATTCGATAATCCAGGCTTTCCGGCCGCGAATCTCCTCCTCACCCAGCAGGCGGTTATCGAACAGCGTCAGCAGGTCTTGAATGGAGCCCGTGCTGACGGTGGGATGAAAGGCTCCGGCCCGCCTCTGTTTACGCCGCTCCTCCGCGGTCTGCTGCATCTTCCTTTCCTCCTTGGCCAGAGCCTTGGCGTCGAGCGGCTTTCCATCCCCGGATATCAGCTTCTTGTATTCCAGCCCTTCGACGAAGATGACTTCCCAAACCGCCGCGCCGTTCTGCACCGGCTTGCCGTTCTTGTCGTAGGCGAAATTGGTCAATTCCTCGGTATAGGCGTATTGCCGGGCATGTTCCCAATTCTTGTCTTGCGCTTCGGCGAAGCGTTTCAGAATCCGGTTCGCATCATCGGCGCCCCAGAGCGGTAGAGCGGCTAACAGCAACAAGAGTCGCATGTAACTTGCAGTGACGGACCACCCAGTGGTTTGGTTTCCGATGTCTTACTCGAAACGAAGAGCGATGGCCAGCGGCTCGATCATCGGTCGCATCTGCTTCCAGCGTCCGCGTGCGGAGGCGATGGAGCTGCGAACGAAATTGTGGAGGTTTACAAAACGAAAGCGTGACGGATGCTTTTGTCGTAAGGGATTTAAAAGGACGTCGATGCCGCGGCTCTTGCCGACCGTCAAGCGCAGGTTCAATGAATCGGCGGTTGTCTCAAACGGACTTCCCTTGTTAGCACCGACAATCCGCCAGGGCCGAGCGGTTGGCCGAGGCCCATGCAAGGCGATGCGGGACCAGCGTTCAAAAGGACCATTTCAGTTCCGACAAGCTGCGAACCGCAATTTCCTGTGGTGATAGGAAGAAAGGAGGTCAGATAGTCATCAGTCGAGTCATAAAGACTATACATTTTATTAAGTACAGTCTGCGACGAAAACTGCTGGGCCGACCCGGCTTCTGTCCTTGCCAAGCCTCCATTGCGCTCTGCCACCGATCCCCACGCTCCGCTTACGTTGGCGGCGGCTATCCAGCCGGCCATGATCGGAGTGCTAAGACTGGTGCCACCAGCTGCTCCCCACCCCCCCCCAATAAACATCCATGTGTTAACGCCGATAGTGGAAACATCGGGGGTATTACGATAGGCAGACAAAACGCCGTTGTTTTGAACGGCGGCTTGCTGAAAAGAAGGTACCGGAGCGCCAAGATTGGCGCCGCCCGTCGTTCCAGTGGTGGCGTTAGTGTGCCAAACGGTCTGCCCCAAATAGGCGTTGGTTGAGGAGTCACGCACAAACTGCGTACCCCCTGCGCATACGACGGTGCCAAAACCGCAGGGAACACCCGGATTTCCTCCCGGCGTGTCTCCGTTGGCCGCAACAAATACTATGCCGGGAACATTCACAAAATGGGACATGAGAGGTGCCTGCCATGACGCCGGGGAACCCGCGCCGGCACTCCAGCTCATGGATATTACGACAGGTCCTTGACCTATTGCTATCGCCTGTTTCCCAAGCACCACGGCATAGTCGACGGCATCCCATGGCCCGTAGGGGGTTCCATAAGCGCTCTGGACCACAATGATATTGGCCTTTTGATTCGCAAGATGGACACCTTCTACATCCATCCGGCTCTCCAGGGCCCAGTCGGCGCCACTGGCGTTCGTATTATCAGCCGGGGTCTCACCGGGAACATTGACGACCGTCAAATTAGTGGAAGTGATAGGCGCCAGGCCGAACCAGTTGGAAAAAGTCTGCGCGTCCTTAACGAGGTCATTTACCCCCGCGCCCTTGTTACCTTCGACATCGACGCCGACATTGTTTCCATCGACGATAATGATCACGGTGCCGCCGCCGAAGGGTAGGTTCGTCGCGGTGGGAAGGTAAGGTAAGTTTAGCGGATTAGCCGGGTCCGCAGGAATCCACCCTGCGGCGCGGTTAATAGTGGCGGGCGTCTCGCCACCGATCCCGCCATTCGGCTCCGGGTTGGCAACCTGCGGCATGATGCCATAGGCCGCCATATCTCGATTCCGCTGAAGCTCCTGCTGATTGAGCGGACGAACGCTTCCCAATCCACCGACAGGAATTCGGAGCATCACATGCGTATGTGGAGCGTTCGGGTCGTTTGGATCGGCGCTGTCTCTTGGTTTTACATCCCAGCCGGTGACGTTTCCGGATGAATCACGGACTTCATTAATGGATTGAGCGTGATCCATGAAAGCATTGGCTACTCTGGAGGCCCTGGCGGCATCCTCGGATGATTGTGGTTCCTGGGCGCGGGCGCTTCCCTGACCGGAAATCATATATAACGCCATGGCGAAAGCGGGAGTTCGCTTCGCGACTCCAGCCATCATCGTAGGGAGCAAGGTTTTATCCATGTTCTTTTTGCTGTGCGGCTTACGCCGTTCATACCGCGTGAGCAGAATGCAGTTGAGCGGCGGCCATTTGCAGGGGACGCAGCGATTTTGGATATCTACTCAAGAATAGACGATTCATAAATGGTATGCGTATAATCAGACTACTCGCAAACTGCAATTAGCGCAAGATGCTGATGTCCATGCAGAGGTCTGTTCATCGGGCGTAACCGGGCGTAGGGCCGGGGTGGGCCAGCTAAAGCATATCCTTACCCAGCGACAGCCTGTCCTACTGGAACTGGATTTGCGCAATCACCAGTTGCGGCATCGCCTGGTTCCAACTCTCGGGGATGTTATCGAATGGCAGGCGGAACTGCTTGGTCTCGTTAGGCGCAAGGCCTCCCATCTTCCGGCTTACCACGGGAACGCGCTGGCGCAGCACCAACTGGCCGTACGCGTCGGAGAATACGCAGTTGATTTCCGCCACCGCGAGTTTGCGCTCGCCCGCATTCGCGACGCTGCCGGTGATCTCCACAATCTGCTGGCCCAGATAACTGGTATGCGCATTCATCTGCACCTGGCTGAGCTTCAAATTGTGCACGTAAGCGCGCGCTTCGGGCGTGAGCGGCGGAGGCGGCGGAGGCGGCTGGCTGGCTTTGCGATCGAGAAACACGAATCCCGCCGCGCCTAAGACGACGAACACGCCAAGCACGATCGTGAGCGGCGGAATCTGCGCCTTTTGCCGTGGCGCGGGAGTGGTCTTATTTACCGGCAACGGTCATTTCTCCGATCTTTATTGTAGGCGCCGCCAGCGATCCGCGAAACTCCAGATCCGAACCGATGGCTTCGATCCCCATCAGCATTTCCTTCAGATTCCCGGCAATGGTCACTTCCGACACCGCAAACGCCAGCTCGCCGTTGCGAATCCACAACCCGCTGGCGCCCTGCGAGTAGTCGCCGGTCACAACGTTCACCCCAAAGCCCATCAACTGCGTAACGTAAAATCCGTTGGCAACGCCCGCCACGATCTGCTCCGGCGTTTGGACGCCTTTTTCCAGGTAAAAGTTCCCGTGGCCAATCCCCGCGTTCCCCGTCAACCCGCGCGAGGCGTTGCCGGTGGTCTTCATTCCCAGCTTGCGCGCCGCATATGTGTTCAGCAGGTAGCTCTTCAAGACACCCCGTTCGATGACCGAGGTGCGGCGGCTGCGCACGCCTTCGTCGTCGAAGGGCGAAGTGCCGAAAAGGCCGGGGATTGTGCCGTCGTCCACGATGGTGACGTTTTCGCCCGCCACTTTCTCGCCCAGCTTGCCCGCCAGGAACGATTCGTGCCGGTAGACGGACATGCCGTGCACGGCCTCGTAGACGCTATCGAGCAGCGTGCGCGCCGTCCGCGGCTCGAACACCACCGGGACCTTTTGCGTCTCCACTTTCACCGGATTCAGACGGCGCAGCGCCCGTTCGGCGGCCGTGCGGCCCACGTACTCCGGCGATTCCAGGTCCGCAAACCGGCGCGCGGCGTGGCCCCAATGGTCGCGCTCCATCGATTCGCCTTCGCGCGCCACCGGGCTGGCGTCGATGGAACAGTAGCTCGACCGGTATTCGCCTGCAAAGCCGCGGGAATTCGCGAAAATATGGCGGCCCGTGTAGGTGTCGAACCCTCCGCCTTCGGAATTGAAAATGCGCGGGTCGGTGGCGAGAGCGGCCGCTTCCGCCCGCTTGGCGGCGTCGATCTTCACGGTGGTTTCCAGATCCGCTACGTCCGGCGAGTAGAGGCCCAGATCGCCCTCGATGGCGCCGAGTTCGTCCACTTCGGGAAGACCTGCGTGCGGATCTTCGGTGGTGATATCCGCAAGCTCGATGGCCGATTTCACCAGCAGCTCGATACCCTCGCGCGAGAGGTCGGAAGTGTAGGACGCGCCGGTGTTCTTGCCGATCAGAATCCGCAGCCCGGCGCCGCGCGACCCGGCTTCAATCAGTTTCTCGAGCTCGCGCATGCGCACGTTGACGCCGAACTCCTCGCCTTCCGAGATGGTGCATTCGGCGTCCGTGGCGCCGCTGGCGCGCGCGCGCTTGACGATGTCTTGGGCCAGCTCCGCCAGCCGATCTTGCGCCAGCTCCGCCAGATGGTTCGCGCTCAAGCCGTGCCCCCCACGGTCAAGCGGTCGATCTTGATGGTGGGGATGCCCAAGCCGACCGGCACGCTTTGGCCGCCTTTGCCGCAGATGCCGATGCCCTCATCGAGTTTCAGATCGTGCCCCACCATGCTCACGTATTTCAGCGCCTCCGGCCCGTTGCCGATCAGCGTGGCATTGCGCACCGGCCGCGTGATTTTTCCATCTTCAATCAGATAGCTCTCGGACGTCGAAAAAACGAAGTTGCCGTTGGTGATGTCCACCTGGCCGCCGCCGAAATTGGCGCAATAAAGACCCTTCGGCACCGAGCGGACGATCTCATCGGGATCGCTGTCGCCGGCGAGCATGTAAGTATTGGTCATGCGCGGCATGGGGATGTGCGCATAGCTCTCACGCCGCCCGCTGCCGGTGGATTCTTGCCCCATCAGGCGGCTGGAAAGCTTGTCCTGCAAGTAGCCGCGGAGCACGCCGTTTTCGATCAGTACGTTGCGCTGCGTAGCGTGCCCTTCGTCGTCGACATTGAGCGACCCGCGGCGGCTGGCGATGGTTCCATCGTCCACCACCGTGCATAATTCGCTGGCGACTTTCTGCCCGATGCGTCCGGTGAACGCCGAAACGCCCTTGCGGTTGAAGTCGGCCTCGAGGCCGTGTCCGACGGCCTCATGCAGCAGAACGCCCGGCCATCCGGGACCCAGCACCACGGTGGTTTCGCCCGCCGGCGCTTCCACGGCATCGAGCATGGCGATGGCCTCGCGCGCCGCTTCGCGAGCGAAATACTCGGGCGGTTTTTGCGTCTGGAAGAAATCGAGCTCCACGCGCCCGCCGCCGCCCGCGTGGCCACGCTGTGGGTCGCCTCCATCGCGGCGCGCGGTGGCGAACACGCTCAGCCGCGCCAGCGGTTGCCGGTCGAAAGAGAGCGTTCCATCGCTGGTCGCCACCATCACCTGGCGAAGGTTGTCCACATAGGATGCCTGCACCTGAAAGACGCGGGGATCGTAAGCGCGCGCGGCGCGGTCGGCGCGCTTCACCAGCTCCACGCGGTCGGCGAAGGCCGTCTCAGTGGGCGCAACGATTACGGGATAGAGATTGTGCTTTACGCCTTCGTTGAGATCGAAGGTTTCGACTTTGCTGGGCCCCGACGCGATGCACGCCGCCACGCGCGCGGCCTTCTTGATCTTCTCCGGGGATAGGTCGTCGCTGTAGGCGTAGCCGGTGCGCTCGCCGGAAATGACGCGCACGCCTACGCCCATGGAGACGCCTTGGGTGGCGGATTTCACCATGGATTCGTCGATGCTGATGGAACTGGTGGCCAGGTATTCGAAGTAGAGGTCGGCATAATCGCCGCCCTGCGAGAGCGCTTCGGCCAGATGAGTTTCCAGGTCGCGGCGGGTGATCTGGAAGCGGTGGGCGAAGAAGGAATCTGAGAACTGCATATACCTTTAGGCTAGCAGGAACAGATTTCGGCCGCCGCCGAACGGAGATGAGAGGGACGCCGATAAGAACTTTGTGCGATCCGAAAGAATGCCCATATCGGCGGCGAGCCTTGGGCTCGTTGCGCCAAATGGCGCCGCACAAATGTAGAATGGAAGGTAACCGATCCGATTGCTCCACTTGTGCGCTTCGGAAGCCGCCCAGACAAGCAGGATCTGCTCGATTGTTTCCCCAATCTCTACGTTTTGCGACACAATCAGCAGGCCCGCGCTAATGGATTGGGCAATGAAGTCGGCGAAGCGAGCGGGCATGGTTTCACGATCGTGGAAAACCAGTACCCGGCCGTCGCGTGCGGCCGCGGCAAGCGCCTCCCGATCTTTAAGACCAAGGGTGTCGGCGGCTTTGGCTGTTCGAAAATCCAGCGAGGGCTCACG
Source organism: Bryobacterales bacterium (assembly GCA_003135055.1). Taxonomy (GTDB): domain Bacteria; phylum Acidobacteriota; class Terriglobia; order Bryobacterales; family Bryobacteraceae; genus PALSA-243. The sequence goes on from PLDF01000143.1 coordinate 6,982, forward strand.
CCGTAGAACTCCGGCGATAATCTTCACGTTCAGGTTTTCGTCTGCCTGAAATCTGGGACGCATCAGCCTCGATCAGGCGCTGCCTGCCGGGCGGCATCCAGCCTGGCATATAGCAGGGGATTCGCCTCACGTGAGGCTCGGGCGAGTTTCTCAAATCGGGCTTCACCCCGCCTGAGGTATGCATCGATCTCGGGGCGCCGCGCCAGGTAGAATGTGATTCCGCCATAGACCCGAACCAGGGAAAGCGAGGGGAAAGCTTGCGCAATCGCCTCCGGCGACTCGCCCTTGAGGAACTGGTGAACAACCGAATCCAGAGACACACGGGTACTGCTGAAGTAGTATCCGGAACCGCGCTGCTCTATATATTCCTGTGCCATCCCGCATTTTGACTATAGACGAAACATGTGGGAACCGAGTTCCGCGCGCCCCGCGAGAGCGCTTCGGCTAGATGAGTCTCAGGTAGCGGCGTTTGGCGCAGAAAATGCAGTGTGACAAGCCAATGCTAAAGTTTCCGATAGCCCTTGGGCTGACCTTCTTGGTGCAGCCTTTGGCTTTTGGCCAAACAAGCCCCCCTTCGCCGGCGTTCGAAGTGGTATCGGTAAAACCGGGCGGAACGCTGCCAATCCCGCCGCCGTCCGCGAAAGGGCTGAAGTCCACGGGTATCTGGATTTCCGAGGACCCGGGGCGAATCACCTATCTCAACACCACCCTCATACCCGTTCTTACGCGGGCCTACCAAGTCAAGCGTCGCCAAATCAATGGGCCTGCGTGGCTGGATAGCGAGAAGTACGACATCGTCGCCACTATTCCCAAGGGTGCGCTTAAGGAACAAATCCCCGCCATGTTGCAGAGTCTGCTGGCGGAGCGATTTAAGATGACAGTACACATGCAAACCCGGCAAGAAAAGATCTACGCGCTTGTGGTTGGCAAGAATGGGTCGCGCCTCAAGGAATCCAAAAATCCGGATGTCCGGGGCGTGTCGTTTGACAATCAGGGCCACGTGCAGTTTCTTGCCTATTCGCTTGCCGATTTTGCCGAGTTCCTGACAAACATTTTGGATCGCTCGGTGGTCGATATGACGGGGCTGCCGGGACATTACGACATCTCTACCGAGTTGGACCCTCGAATTTCGAAGTTGGGCTCGCCGGAGGCAACCGAACAAGACGCGGCCAATCCATTGCCTTCAGTCTTCACCTCCGTCCAGGAGCTTGGCCTTAAGTTGGAAGCCCGGGATAGCATGGTCAAATACGTCGTTATCGAAAAGGCCGAGAAGGTTCCAGTAGGAAACTAGTCTCTGGCGGCACAGTGTGTCCGCAAAGCGACAGATTGTCCAAGAGAGCCATGCCGGTGGCTTAGTCGCCTATCACAACAACTTAAGTCCGAATTGAACCTGCCGCGACGGAGTGGATGTACTGGTGATCACGCCAGCCGTTGGCGATACGCCTGTTGGCGCAACCTGTTCCCTGAGACTCTCCACGTCGGCGCTGTACAGATTGGTGCTGGCCGGGGTAAAACCCGCGCTGTCGTCGACGGTATAGACCTCGCTCAGAAAGTCATTTTCGGAAAAGTTGTGTTCAAGCCGGGTGATCCCAAAGTCATCGCGCAGGGTTTGCAGCGGGGTGTTGAAGGCTTCGGCAATCCCGCCGAAATCGGGCGCGCCGGGGGTTGGCGCCGGCCATAGCGAAATCAGCGGCGAAACACCACCAACGCCAGTCCGGCGGACGGGCAGGGGCTCGGCGCGAGACTGAACCAATGCACACGGCAGCAATCCGTTGCGCGCGTTCGCGTCGGGCGCCAGGTCCACACTGGTCTGGTGCAGATGCTGCCGGAAGGGTGCGTAATTATCGAAGACGAATGTCTTGTTTTTGCGGATCGGGCCGCCTAAAGAGCCTCCAAACCGATTGCGCTGAAACCCTGGCGGGGCGTCCGGGTCATAGAAATTACGGGCATTCAAACCGTTGTTGCGAAGAAACTCGAAAAGCGACCCGTGGAACTGGTTAGTTCCTTGCTGTGTCACGATCAGGACCTGCGCCGCCGGCTACAGCGTGGTAACTGGCATAATTGAGTATCAACGGACTTGGAGCGAGAGGGCTGGCAGGCGAAAGCGCTTGCCCCACTTTATCGGCGGGCGAGATCACTGTGACTCTCCCGATCTTATTGTCTCTCGCGCGACCTAGGAATTCCGGGTTGGAGGCTTCGGCATTGAGTGTAAGCCGTTTCGGTTCTTGATTTAGGAATATTTGAGGCTCTGGCGACTCTTAAGGCGACCGTGGGCGGGGGGGTATCAAGACGATTCGCTTCATCAGACAGTCTCGCCTTTAATCTCCCCCTAAGGGCTTGTCACGGAATAACCGTGCCATTTCAACGTGACGCGCGAGGAGCGAAGCGCGTTCACACGAGCGACAGACGATCCCTTCGGGAGCGTCTCTTGCGGCAGAAACCTCGGTTTTTTGCCACCGCGCAGAAGTGTATTTCCGTGCAAGGCAAAGATTCCGCGCTGTTTCGGTATACACTTGGCCTGTCCGCGAGGTT
>PLDF01000512.1 GCA_003135055.1 Bryobacterales bacterium
CCAACGGTCTTGTCGACCATCGGCTGGGATTGGCTCCCTGCTGTTCCTGACCGCGACACAGGCATTTGGCAAAAGGTCTGGCTGAGTGCATCGGGGCCAGTGGTTATCAAGGATCCCGCTGTTACCACCGACCTGAAGGTGCCCGGTCTCGAGATGGCCGGCATCACCGCAACGACTACGTTACAAAACGTAAGCGACAAGCCGCAGGAAAGCCTGCTGAAGGGAAGCATCGACAATATTGCGTTCGAGCATAGCGTGACACTCCCGGCGCACAGTTCGCAGGTGATCACTTTCGATCCGACTACGGACCAGGCCCTCCTGTTGCATCACCCGAAACTGTGGTGGCCGAACGGCTACGGCCCGCAGAATCTCTACAAGCTCCACCTCACCGTCAGCATTGGCGATAAGACGTCGGAGGAGCAAGATGTGAGTTTCGGCGTGCGAAAAATTACCTACACAATTCCCTCTACGGATGCGCTCGCCTTCGTTGTCAATGGTGTTCCTATCTTTATACGCGGTGGCGATTGGGGCCTGGATGACGAGATGAAACGAATCCCACTGGAACGCCTCGATGCTCTCTTCCGGCTGCACCGGGAAGCCAATCTCAACATGATTCGCAATTGGGTTGGACAGAGTACCAGCGAAGAGCTGTTTGAGCTATGCGATAAGTACGGAATTCTGGTTTGGGACGAGTTCTTCCAGCCGAACCCGAGCAATGGTCCTGACCCAAGTGACAGTCAGACTTACATGGCCAATGTGCGTGACACTGTCCTGCGCTATCGCAATCACCCATCTATTGCAATCTGGTGCGGACGTAACGAAGGCGATCCGCCGAAGGAAATCGATTCCGCTTTGAAAACCATGCTTGCGGAACTGGATCCGACGCGACTGTATCAGTCCAACTCGGCGAACGGGAGGGGGGTGCGGTCCTATGGGCCATACCGCTGGCGCGCGCCACGTGAATACTACCTACTGGCTGAGGGTTTCAAGTCCGAAACCGGCAGCATGTCGATTCCCACGATGGAATCGATTCAAGGCATGATGCCTCAGAAGGATTGGGAAGCGATAACCGACGATTGGGCTGAGCACGATTTTGCCAAGGGAGCCGCCAGCGGCGACTTGTATCCTGGACTGCTCGCCGACCGATACGGCACAATCGACAATCTTGCTGACTTCGTGCGAAAGGGCCAGTTGGCAAACTACGAGGCTTTCCGCGCCATGTACGAGGGTCGCAACGCCGAAATGTTCCATCCGACAACGGGCATCTTGACCTGGATGAGCCATCCTGCGCACCCGAGCTTTGTGTGGCAGCTCTATCATTACGACCTTGAGCCGAACTCGTCACTTTTTGCAGTCAAGAGCGCGTCAGAGATGGTGCACGTACAGTTCAACGAGATTACCGGCATGTTTGCGGGGATCATCGTCGGCATCGCCGCCATCTCTCTGGTGGTGGGCGGTGTGGTCATCATGAACATCATGCTGGTCTCGGTGACGGAACGCACGCGCGAAATCGGCAACCGCAAGGCGCTCGGCGCTACGCGCCGCGAGATCAAGCTTCAGTTTCTGATGGAGGCGATCTTCGTCTCTCTCTTCGGCGGCCTCATCGGCGCCGTGATCGGGCTCGCCATCCCCTTTTCGGTTCGATTCTTCACCAGCTGGCGCGTGCCCGTCTCCGGATGGTCGGCCGTCATCGGCCTTATCGCTTCGGCTTCCGTGGGCATCATCTTCGGAACGCTGCCCGCTAATCGCGCCGCTGCGATGGATCCCATCGACTCTCTGCGGTACGAGCCGCGGGCTCGCCAAGTTCAGGCTTACTGCAGCTTCACGCCGGCAGGAATTATCGCCAGCGCAACCTGCATCTGCGTTCCGTCGGGCACATGCACGTTCTTCCCCTTGGACATGAACGTCACCGAGTTGTGCTCGTGAATATCGCTCTTCAGAGTCACGTCCGGCACGCCGTTTTGCTGCGCCTGCTGCGGCGAACTGGAACTCGCCTGCGCCGCATTCATCGGTTGATTCGGTGCGCTCGGCGTGCTCGCGGACGATCCGCCCATAGGCCCGCTTCCTCCTGGTGCTCCGCTCGGCATCGGAGATCCAGCACTGGCTGGCGTTCCACCTGCAGCCTCCTGCTGCATCGACGCTGGCTCGGTCACCGCGAGGATCGTCGCCTTGATCGGTACTTCCTGTCCGTCCTTCAGCTTTGCCTTGTCGAACGTGACCACCATCATCGAATCGCTCTTGTGGTCCGAGGCCTGCACCTGATCCACGTGTCCTTCGAGCACTGTGTTCTTCGGCAGCGCCTGCGCATCGGGGATCTCCACATTCTCTTCGAGCTTCGCGGTTACGGCTTCGCCCTGCTTCGCCTTCTTCGTGTCCAGCGTGTTGTCGAGTTGTGCCCGTGCCTGCACCATTTCGATCTTCCGTTGCGGCTGCGACCCGCTGTCAGCTGCCGCCGGGCTTTGCGCCCATGCCGCGGCGCCCATCATGGTGCTTAGAGCAATGCCGGCGCCTGTCGCCAGGACCCGGCGAACCAATAAATTCATAAATTCCCCTTTCTGTAAGTGCTGGCGTAAGTGCCACGCACCGTTCCCTCTACTTAAGGAGGACGCACCCCGTGGCCGGGTGCGTTGCCCGCGACTGGTAAACTTAAGAAGGATTATGGCGGCTGCGACCCAACTTCCGATTTCCGTAAGCGAATACCTCCATAGGAGCTATCGCCCGGACTGCGACTATGTCGACGGCGTCGTGGAGGAGCGAAGCCTGGGCGAACTCGATCATGCGGCCCTGCAAGGAGCCCTCCTCGTCTGGTTCAGCCAGCACGTGCGCCAACGGGGCGTCCGCGCCTACCCAGAGCTTCGCGTCAAGGTTTCCCCTACTCGCTTTCGGGTAGCCGACATCTGCGTGCTCTCTACGACCGCCCCTCGTGAGCAGATTATTCAGACCCCGCCTGTCGCCCTCATCGAAATCCTCTCGCCAGAAGATCGCGTTAGCCGCTATCTGGAACGGCTGGAAGACTATCGCCACATGGGCATTCGCAACCTCTGGGTCATCGACCCCGCTGGGCGCCGAGGGTTCGACTTTTCCTCTGGCAACTGGGTCGAGACCACTTCTTTTGCCGACCCAAATACTGGTATCCGGCTCGATTTGAATTCTCTCTTTTCCTCCATCGACGACGCCCTCGGCGATCCCGGAAATAAATAAACCTCCGGCTTCTCTCCTTCGCCTCGCGTCCCTTTAGCAACCCACTGCAATCAGAACCAATAGGAATCCTTTGAGCGCCATTCGCAATATCGCCATCATCGCCCACGTCGACCACGGCAA
>PLDF01000149.1 GCA_003135055.1 Bryobacterales bacterium
GCCGCCGGAAGCCGCATGAAGACGCTTTCCACGCGATCTTCACGCCCCGCCAAACCGATCTGTGACCAACGCAACCTTCTGGCGCCGCCATCCGGCGGAGCGGCCCTGCCCGCCTGCTACAGTTGCTAGTATGTGCGGGATCGCGGGATACCTGCTGCGGAACGGCGGCGCGCGGGAAGATGTGGTGCGCTCCATGTGCGCCCAGATCCGGCATCGCGGGCCTGACGACGAAGGCGTCCGCATCGAGGGCGGCTGTGGCATCGGCATGCGCCGCCTCAGCATCATCGACCTCAGCACGGGGCATCAGCCGGTCTCGAACGAAGACGAATCGGTGTGGGTGGTCTTCAACGGCGAGATCTACAATTACCAGGAATTGCGCGCCGATTTGATCCGGCGGGGACACCGCTTCGCGACCAATAGCGACACCGAAACGCTGGTCCATCTCTACGAGGAAAAGGGCGCCGAAGGCCTGGCTTTGCTGCGCGGCATGTTCGCCTTCTGTATCTGGGATTCGCGGAAACGCAAGATCCTGCTGGCGCGCGACCGCTTCGGCAAAAAGCCTCTCTACTATGCGGCGCTGCCGGGCGGACTTTACTTCGCCAGCGAGCTGAAGTGTCTGCGCGTGGCCGGCGTTCCGCTGGAAGAAGACCGGGAAGCCTTGCGCCTGTATTTTCAGTTCGGCTACATTCCCGATCCGTTCACGGCCTTTCGCGCGGTGCGAAAGCTCATGCCCGGCTGCTGGCTGGAGTATGACATGGATGCCACGACTGATGGCCCAACCCGTCACGGCCGCTATTGGCGCATGCCCCCATTCATGCCAGGCGCCCCGGAGCGGATGGGGCAAGCCGAAACCTGCGCGCAGTTGCGGAAGGGCTTCGATGAAGCCGTACGCATGCGCATGATCGCCGACGTTCCGCTGGGAGCGTTTCTCAGCGGCGGCATCGATTCCAGCCTGATTGTGGCGTCGATGGCGCGGCAATCTTCCGCGCCCGTGAAGACTTTCTCCATAGGCTTCGAAGAGGCCGCATACAACGAGTTGGAGTACGCGGCCATGGTGGCCAGGCAGTATGGCACGGACCACCACGAGATTCTGGTGCGGCCCGATTCGGTGGATCTGATCGCCAAGCTGGCGTGGCATTTCGACGAGCCGTTCGCGGATTCCTCGGCGATTCCAACGTACGTGGTCTCTGAGTTTGCGGCGCGGCACGTGAAGGTGGCGCTGAGCGGCGACGGTGGCGACGAGTTTTTTGGGGGCTACGGGACGCTTGCCAACGTGGAGAAATTTCAGTTTCTGGACCGCGTTCCACGCGCCTTGCGCAAGCTGGCGTGGTGGACGGCTTCGGCGCTGCCGTATTCGGCTTATGGGAAAAACCGCCTGCGGGTGATTGGCGCCGCTTCGGCGCTCGACCGCTATTTTGAGAGCAACTACACTTCGTACTTTCTGCGCAAGCGCATGCTGCGCCCGGATTGGATGCTGCCTGCGGGGTCGGCCTATCTGCGGCAGATTTTGCCCGACTGCTTTCCACCCGATGACAATGCCAGCCAACGTCCCCACCACCGCACCAGCGGCACAGATGGCGACGCCATGGCGCAGGCGCAGTATTTCGAAGCGGCGGCGAATCTCACCGGCGACATGCTGGTGAAGGTGGACCGCGCATCCATGGCGGCCTCGCTCGAGGTGCGCTGCCCGATGCTCGATCATGAATTCGCGGAGCTGGCGGCGGCGATTCCGCTGAGCTGGAAGCGGCGCGGCGGCAAAGGCAAACGCATCCTGCTTGAGGCGCTGGGCGACCGCCTTCCGCCTGCGCTGTTGACGCGCCCCAAGATGGGTTTCGGCGTGCCCCTGGACCGGTGGTTCCGCGGTCCGCTACGCGAGTTGACGTGGGATACGCTCACGGGAAAGAGATTTCTTCAGCGCGGCATTGTGGAGCCCGGCTTCGTACGCTACCTGCTGGAAGAACACGCCAGCGGCCGCCGCGGCAATCAACATCAGATTTATGGGTTGCTGATGCTCGAGCTGTGGCGGCGCAACCTGGAAGAGCCGGCGCGCGCGCCGGAAGCGCTAGCCCCGTGCGTAGCCCTCGGGAAATAATCTTCCGGCTGCGCCAGGAAGCCGGTAATCTGGCGCGGCTAGCGTGGCCCCCGCGCGCCCCCAGTGCCGCCCGGCCCCCGCGCGCGGCCAGCGCCGCCCGGCCCCCGTGCGCGGTGAACGCCGTCGAGCCGCCGCTGGCACGCTTGCCCGATGCGGCTGAGGTTGCGCGCTTCCTCGCAGGCACGCCTTATGCGGCCGAGGTGGAAAGACTCGCGGAGCGCGTCTTGCAGCATCGCTTTCCGCTGATGGGCGGCGAGATCGAGACCGGCCCCATCATCGACTGGCGCCGCGATTATGTCAGCGGGAAATCCACCGGTCTCGGCTACTTTCGCCTGATTCCGTATCTCGATTTCGAGCGCGCGGGCGATCATAAGCCCATCTGGGAACTCAACCGCCATCAGCATCTGGTGCTGCTGGCGCAGGCGTGGCGGCTCACCGGGCGCGTCGAGTTCTACCTTGAAATCGAAGCGCAGCTCGAAAGCTGGTGGGCGGCCAATCCATACGGGCGCGGCATCAATTGGGCCAGCGCGCTGGAGGTGGCGTTCCGCGCGCTGTCGTGGATCTGGGTGTATCACATCGCCGGAGATCGGATGAGCGCCGGCGTGCGGCGCCGGTTTCTGGAATCGCTGTATGCGCACGGCCGCCATCTCGCCGGGAATCTCTCGGTGTATTTTTCCCCCAACACGCACTTGCTGGGAGAAGCCGTGGCGCTGCACGCCATCGGAACGCTGTTCCCGGATTATCTGGAATCGAAGCGGTGGCGGCGGGAGGGCGGCGCGATGGTGCGCGCGCAGATGGATGCGCAGGTGCAAGCGGATGGCAGCCACTTTGAGCAGTCCACTTACTATCATGTCTATGCGCTCGACATGCTCCTGTTTTCGGCGGTAATGGAGAACATGCCGCCGGATTATTCCGCCAGCTTGGGACGCATGGCGGATTACCTGGACGCGCTGCTGGGCCCGCAACGGCGCCTCGCTTTCCTGGGCGACGACGATGGCGGGCGTCTGTTTCATCCTTACGGCGCGCGCGACTGTTTTGGAAGGGCTTCGCTGGCGGCGATGGCGCGAGGCCCGGCCAGCGATTGCGCCGAAATTGGCGCGTGGTGGTTCGGCGCCGCTCGGAGCCAAAGTGGGACAGACGCTTTCGTCTGTCAACCCCGCGATCTCGGAGATTCTTTCACGGCTTCTAAGGGAGTGCTCGTCCCGCCGCGAAAATCGCGCCTGTTCGAAAACGCCGGCATCGCCATCATGCAGGCCGGAGATACGCAACTGATCGCCGACGCCGGACTCATGGGCCCAGGCGGTGCCGGCCACAGCCACGCGGATACTTTGAGCTTCGTCCTGCGGCGCGGCGACGAGGAGTTGTTGATCGATGCGGGTACATTCACTTATGTAGGCGACGCCAAGTGGCGCAACTGGTTCCGCGGAACGGCCGCCCACAACACGATCCGCATCGATGGGCTGGATCAGGCGACGCCCGTAGGTCCGTTCCGTTGGGCGGACAAGCCCGACGCGGTTGTCAAAGCGTGGCGGTCGAATTCGGAAGAGGATTTTCTGGATGCCACCTGTAGCTATCGAGGGCTTGCGCATCGGCGGAGAATTCTGTTTGCCAAGCCCGATACCATTTTCGTTTTGGACGAAGTGACCGGCTCCGGCGGCCCGCATCTACTGGAACAATTCTGGCACTCGGGCGAAGCGGTGACGGAGGAATCGCCGCGTAAGTTCCGCCTGGGCCGCGGCGCGCGGCTGCTATTGTCGCACGATGCCGCGCTTGAGACTGGCGGCCAGAATGGGTGGCGTTCCCGAGTGTTCGGCAACAAAGAACCGGCCGCGGTGATTTGCGCCGCCCGAAAGCAAGAACTGCCGGCCGTATTCGCGGCGGTCATCGATCTTTCCGGCGAAGTGCAAGCCTTCGAAATCAACGGGAACGGCGAAGAAATCGCTATCGATCTCAAGGGCGGGGCACGCCGACGCTTCAGCTTCAAGCGCTGATGATTTCTGTAGTTGTGGGGCAGCCAATCCTGGCTGCAGCCGCCTTTCAGGCGGCTCACGCACGGCTAACGGTCTTGGAACGTTTCCTCCCATGAAAATCCCGCTTGAATTACGACGATATTCGTAGTATAATCTTCGTATATGTCGGGCAGATGCTCTGATGAGCCTCGCCCCTACCCATGGCGATGCTTGAGCCTCTCAGTCTCTTCCGGAGCTGCGGCCCCTGCACGGTTCGCGAGTCCCTGATACAATCGCCAGGCGCGAACCGGTCCAATACGCCACAGTTCTGGCTTGGCCGGCCCCGACGAAAAGCAGCGCGCGCACTTCTATCAGGTGGCGCGCCCGCGCGAGTGGACGCAGCGGCAGCTTGCCGGCCACCCGTTGCAGCGCGCCCTGCGGGGTCCCCGCAGTCCCAATGATGGGCGCGCTCTCCGCTCGCAAGGCTTCCAAGGAAGAGCTGGCCGAACTGCACAAACTGCTGGAAGCGTACGAAAAGGGGACGACATGAAGACAGTCGTGAGCGCTATGAACGTCGCCAAGAAAGTAGCCCTGGCAGTTGCCGGGATCGCGGCCCTAACGTCGCCTATCGTAGTTGGCATCATGAACGCGCCCTTGATTCGAGCGCAATCCGCGCCTGCTCCCACGCCGAAATTCGAGGTAGCCTCTGTCAAGCCATGCAGAGCGGACATCGCCCCTGGCAGCAGGGGCGGCGGCGGAAACTCGTCTCCCGGAAGACTGAGCATCGAGTGTCAGACTGTGATGGGTCTCATCCAGGCGGCGTACGTTATCTTCGCGAATGGTCACACCATCAGTTCCCCCATGCATGTTCCGATCTCGGGAGGGCCGGCCTGGATCAATTCCGACCGCTACGATGTCAATGCGAAACCGGATGGTCCTCAAAGCGAGGAAATGATGAATGGGCGCATGATGCAAGCGCTTCTCGAAGATAGGTTTAAGCTGCAGATCCATCGCGAGACCAGGGAGGTCCCCATCTATGCGCTGACCGCGGCTAAGGGAGGCATCAAACTGAAGCCGTTCCAGGAGGGAAGTTGCACTCCCATCGATTTCACAAAGCTGACCATGTCGGCGCTTGATTCGCGTGTGCCGGGCGTGAATTACTGTCGTAACGTGGGCCGCCGGAAGGGAGGAATTGAGATATACGATGCGCAGGGGACGAGTCTCGATGAGTTTTGCCTACTCCAGTTCGGGCGCATGGATCGCCCAGTCGTCAACAAAACCGGGATCATGGGACTCTTCGATATCCATCTGGAATTTGCGCCCGGCGCGACTGACCCGGATGGCGCCGATGCGCCCTCGGACCCCGCCGGCCCATCGATCTTTACCGCTTTACAGCAACAGCTAGGATTGAAACTCGAGCCAGCCAAGGGACCCGGTAAATCCATCGTCATCGATCACATCGAGAAACCCTCTGGGAATTGACGCAAGCATGCCGTCACAGGACTGAGTCGACGGCGGCGCCTTCCAACACTTGCTCGCGCCTGCCGGTGAAAAACAGGTCTCCCCACAGTTGCAGATTCAACAGGCGCCAGATGCGGTCCGTGGCGTCCACAGCCCCGCTGCGGTGGCGATCGAGCAGTTCCGCTACCGGCGCCGGATTCAAGTACTCGGCGATGAAACCGTCGCGGCGCAGCAAGCCGTCAACCATGGCGCTGGCGCGCTCTTCGCGCAACCAGGGCTTGATGGGCGTGGGGAATCCCATCTTCTTCCGGTAGAGGATGTCGGGAGAAATCAGACCCTCGGCGGCCTTCTTGACGATGTACTTCCCGATGCCCTTGCGCAGCTTCAGGTGTTCCGGTACGCGCGCGGCGAACTCGACGAACGGATGGTCCAGGAACGGCACGCGGCTCTCAATGGAACACGCCATGCTCATCTGATCCTGCTTCATGAGCAGTTCCACCATGTAGGTTTTCTGGTCGGCGTACAGCAGGCGGCTCAAGGTTGGCGAATCGCTCCGTGCGTTCCAGTAGCTCAGGAAATTGGCGTAAGGCGATGCGCCGCCGCGCTTCATCAACGGCGCCAGTTCCGGACCCGAAAACGCGGAATAGAAGTTGTCGAGGTAGAGCGATTCGAATTCGGCGCCGCGTCCCAGAAACGTGTGTCCGAGTTTTCGCCGCAGATCGCCCGAAATCAGCGGCGAGCGCTGGATGCCGAACCCGATCGCCTTGCGCACATAACCCGGCAGTAACTGGTAAGCGCCCAGCCACCGGCTATTGAGCAGGTAATACCGGTACCGTTCATAGCCGCCGAATAACTCATCGCTGCCCTCGCCCGTAAGCACAACCTTCACCTGCTCGGCGGCCAGTTTGGAAACGAAATAGAGCGAAACGCTGGAAGGCCAGACCACGGGCTCGTCCTCGTGCCAGATCAAGCGCGGCAGCGCCTGGAAGAATTCATCGGCGCCCACGGTTACTTCGTGATGATCGGTTCCGATGCTTTCCGCCACCTGGCGCGCGTATCCCAACTCGCTGTACGCCGTCTCGCGGTACCCCACGGCGAAAGTCTTCACCGGCCCCGAGGCCATCCGCTTAATCAGCGCCGCGATGGTGCTGGAATCCACGCCGCCGCTCAGAAACATACCCAGCGGCACGTCGCTCATGAGGCGCGTGCTGACGGCCTCTTCCAGCCGCTCACGGCATTCCGCGATCCAAGATTCGTCGCTGCGTTCTTCCCCCGGGCGTTCCTTCTCGGGCTCGGGAATTTCCCAGTACTGTCGGATCACCGGCGCGGCGGCGGCGTCTCCCAGGCGCAGAGTCAGATGATGGCCCGGCATCAGCTTGCGGATGCCCGAGAAAAGCGTTTCCTCTCCGCTGGAGTAGCCAAAGGTCAGATACTCGGGAAGCAGCGTCTCGTTAAACTTGGGCGAGATGGCGGGGTGCTCGAACAGCGCCTTGATTTCCGAGGCGAACGCAAACAGTCTTCCGTCCCAGTAATAGTAAAAGGGCTTCTTGCCCAGCCGGTCGCGCGCGCAAAACAGAGTGCGATTTCGCCGGTCCCAAATGGCGAACGCGAACATGCCGCGCAGCTTCTGCACGCAGTCTGCTCCATACTCCTCATAGGCGTGAACAATGGTCTCGGTGTCGCTGCGCGTGGAGTAGTGGTGGCCCTTCTGTTCCAGATCGGGCCGCAGACCCGCGTGGTTGAAAATCTCTCCGTTGAAAGCGATAAAGACGTCGCGGCTCTCGTTGCAAAGAGGCTGGTGTCCCAGGGCAAGGTCGACGATGCTGAGGCGCCGGTGTCCCAAGGAGGCGTATTCGTCCTGGTATTGTCCGCAGTCGTCGGGGCCGCGGTGACGGATAGCGTCCGTCATCCGTTCCAGCAACGCCGGCGAGCTACGGCCGGGTTCTGTTGTGGCGAAGCCCGCTATTCCACACATTCCGCTTCAAATTTAGCACGTGGCAGAGGTGAGGCATGGCTTCAGCTTGCCCAAGTCAGTGTGTTAACTAACTTGTCAAGGCGTGAAGCACGCCCCGCCTATGCGGGCTTCCGCAGCGCGGCGAATAGTGACTGTCCGAACGGGGGCGGTACGGCCGTCTCAACGCGAGACAGAAGGGGAACCACGAAGCGGTCGAAGAACTCGATCTGTTTGAGCGATTGGGATTCCTTCCGAAACAAGTGTGAGTTCACCCACCATCCGAAGAATCCGGCCACGTTCATATAGCGGGCGGTCTTCACCTCGAGGCCCACGGCGGCGGCGAGATCGGCCATCGATTGGCGCGTGTACCTGCGGTAATGGCCGAGATTGTGGTCGAGGGGGCCATACAGAGCTTCAAATGCGGGAACCAGCAACACAATCGCTCCCCCCGGCTCCAGAATGGACGCCATTGCCGCCAATGCCCCGCGGTCGTCGTCGATATGTTCCAGCGCGTTGAGGCAGACGCACGAGTCCGGACGGAAGCGGCGAAGATCGGCGAAAGCGGCGCTGCCGGCGTCGCAGCAACTCGCGTACAAGTTCCGGCGATTGGGGTAGCGGGCTTGAAGCCGCTCCACGCACTGCGGCTCGATGTCGAGCGAGATCACCATTTCGCGGTCTAACAACATGGCGGTGAAGTTGCCGATCCCGCAACCCACCTCGACAACCCTTTGGCCGAGTTCCGGCATAACCAGGCGGCCCTGCCACATAAAGTAGTTCCGCGCCTTGGCCATCCGCGCCTGGTCATCCAGGATGAAGGAAACCGATGGATGCAGCGACGTCCTGGGGAATCTTCCGCGCGCGGTCGTCTCCATGAATATCCGTGATTTTAGCGGCATTGCCAATGAGCCACAACATTGCCGTCCGGATTCCGATAGGGCGCCCCCCGCTCGGCCTGGCTCGCCGCCCCGCTGATGGCGGCCAAGGGCGGTCACGGCGCTCCCGCTCGGGCCTGGCTCGCCGCGAGCCGGGCGCCACCTGGGCGCCGCCCCGCTGATGGCGTCCGGGGGCGGTCACGGCGCCCTCGCTCGGCCTGGCTCGCCGCGAG
>PLDF01000005.1 GCA_003135055.1 Bryobacterales bacterium
CAGGATGGCTTCATCTTCGGCATCGGCAACAGCGCCTCGCGAGTCAGCGGCGTCAATGTCAATCCGCCCGCCTCGGGCACAACTGCCTTTTCGCAATACCCCGTCATGGCCGCCAACAACGGCGTCTCCACCGGCGCCGCAACGCCCATAGTGGTGTCCTTCCCCGCGCCCGGCTCCTACCTCTACGAGTTCGATTACAAGAGCGGCACGGGCGGTCCCTTGTCCTTCACCGTCACCACGGGCGCCACCGCCAGCGGCGTCCCCCCGCTCGAATCGCTCGTGCTCACCTCCAGCACCACCTCGCCCCTTACCGGCCAGCCCGCCAGCTTCGCCCTTCAGGCCACGGACGAAACCGGCGCGCCCATCCCCTCGCTCCCCGTCACCGTCAACGTCGCCGGCATCGCGCCGCACACCCTCCTGGCCACCACCAACTCCGCCGGCCTCGCCACCGTCAGCTACACCGAGACCGCCTCCATGACCGATGTCCTCCAGGCCGTCGCCACCCTCAACGGTCTGCCGATCGTTTCCAATCAGTCCACCCTCACCTGGACCACCACCAATCCGCCATCGATCACCGTCGCCGGCAACTCTCTCGTAACGCTGCCCGGCACCGCAACCTACACCGCAACAGTCACCGACCCGGTCGCTCCCGCGGGCGGCGCAATCACATTGAGTTGGACCGAAGTCAGCGGCCCCGGCACGGTCACCTTCGACTCACTCACCCAACCTGTCACTGACGTTCTTTTCCCCGCGCCCGGCAGTTACATCCTGCAAATCACCGCCACCGATTCCCTCGGCGCCACCTCACTGCAAATTCCCGTCACAGTGAATCCTCCAGTGACCACTGACCAAGGCTGGATACTGAGCCCTATCGAGGCCACGCAAGTGACCGGCCTCGTGCCCATCACTCTGATCGCAAGCGAGACACTGGCCAGCGGCACGCTGACCTACTATCCGCTATCAAACCCCAGCGCCGTCGTGACACTGAACGCCAACACCACAACCGCGGGCGGTGGAACCCTCGCCACGCTCGACACTACGCTGTTGCCGAACGGCTCGTATTACATCGCGCTGGACGCCACCGACACCACAGGCAAGACCATGGGCAGCGGCGTTGACATCGTCATCGGCGGCAACTACAAGCCCGGCCGAGTGACCACCACCGTGACCGACCTGGTAGTCCCCGCGCCCGGCCTGCCGATTCAGATCAGCCGAACCTATGACAGCCTGGTAAGCGCCACCTCGAGCGACTTCGGTTATGGCTGGTCGCTGAGCATAAACCTACAGATGCAGATTGCGTCCACCAACGACGTGACATTCACCATCAACGGCCAGCAGAAGACCTTCTACTTCACGCCGCCATCGCAGGGTTTGCTAAGCTTCCTCTACCAGCCCCAGTACACTGCCGAACCCGGCTTCTTCGGAACCTTGCAAGCCACTGCGAGCAACTGCAGCGGCAACCTGCTGGTAAAGACGGGAAGCGTATATATCTGCGCCATCGGCTACGCGCCGTACCAGCCCACCACGCTGGTCTACACCGACCCATACGGCCGCACGTACACGGTAGGCGGCACAGGCGCGCTGCAATCGGTGCAAGACCTGGCGAACAACACGCTGACAGTAACTCCGACCGGCATCACGTCGAGCAACGGCTTAAGCGTGCCATTCGTCCGCGACACGCAGGGGCGGATCACGAAGATCACGGACCCGCTTGGAAATATCTATGCATACGCCTATGACTCATTCGGCAATCTGGCCAGCGTGACGTATCCGGGAATCACCACGCCGGCCCAGTACACATACAATACGGCGCATCTGTACACAGGCGGAACCGACGAGCGGGACAACGCGATGGCTACTACCACATACGACAGCAGCGGCCGTCTGCAGACCGTTACCGACGCACTTCAGAACACAATCGGCTACGCGTACAATCTGAACACGAATACAACTACGGTGACGTATCCGCCGGATGCCAACGGTGCCGTAGGGACGGCGACGATGGTCTACGACAGCTACGGCGACGTCTTGACTTCCACTGACCCGCTCGGCCTCACCACTACCGGCACGTACGACACCAACCACAATCTGCTGAGTACGACCGACCCACTGGGGCACACCACCAGCTACACCTACGACTCCAACGGAAACAAGACGTCGTCGACGTATCCGAAGACTCCTACCAGCGTCAACACCACCAGCTACACAGCCTACAACTCCTATAGCGAGCCGACGCAGATCACCGGCCAGCTCGGCAACATCCGCAGCTTCAGCTACGACGCGAACTTCTGGCCGCAACTGGTCAGTGACGCCATTGGGCCAGTCGCGAGCTTTACCTTCAATGCCATCGGCACGGTGTCCTCGCAAGCTCTGGGCTACGACCTGACGGCGGTATCGGGTGCAGCGACCGGCTACACCTACGATGCCTACGGCAACCTGACCAGCAAGACGGATCCGCTCGGCCGCCAAACTCAATATTCTTACGACACGTTGGGACGGCGGACTTCAACGACCGCTCCGGCGGGCGGCACCACCACCAATACCTACGATGCCCTCGGCCGACTGAACAACGTCGCGGCCCCGCTGGGACGCACCACCCGTTCCGCCTTCGATGGCATGGGCAATAAGACCTCAGATACTGACGCTGATGGCCACATTGCGACGTACACCTACGACGCTCTGAACCGCCTGTCCCAAATCTCTTACCCAACCTCGCCGGCGACGTCGATTTCTTACACCCACGATTTTCGCGGCAACGTCGTCAACACCACAGACCAGGCGCAAAACGTCAACCACAAAGCCTACGATCTCGCTGGAAGGCTGGTTTCGCTAACCACAGCCTACGGCACGGCCAATGCGGCGACCACTAGCTACACCTACTACAACGACGGCCGCAAAGCCACCACGACCGATCCGAACGGCAATACGACCACCTACAATTACGACCCTGCTGGCCATCTGACCAGCACGGTGGATGCGCAGAACAATGCCACCCTATACGCCTATGACGATGCAAATAACCAGATTCTGGTAACAGATCCTAACGGGCACAAGACGCAAAGCCAGTACGACATGCGCCGCCGGTTGACGCGGACCACCTATGACGACGCCACCACGACACTCTACAGCTATGACGGTCCCGGGAATCTGACAGGCGTCACCGACCAGGCCAGCAACTCCGTCAACTACAACTACGACTACAGCAATCAGTTGCGAGGCGTGATCCAGACTGCGAGCTCGAATCCGCAGAACACCACAGCCTACACATACGATCCGGACAGCAACCTGACGAACCTCGCCGACGCCAACAGCCACAGCACGCAGAACACCTTCGACCTGCTGAACCAGTTGAAGAGCGAAACCATGCCGTTGGGGCAGACTCAAACCCGCGCCTACGACTCCGCTGGCAACCTAGTCTCCCTAGCCGACTACAACGGCAAAATCACAACGTATGTTTATGACGCACTGAACCGGCTGCTCAGCAGGACGCCGGACCCAACCCTGACAGACACGGCGGAAAGCTTCACCTACACGCCGACAGGTAAAAGGGCAACGATGACGGACGCCAGTGGCTCGACGACGTACACGTATGACGCGCAGGACCGCTTGACCTCCAAAGCGACCCCTCAGGGAGCCTTGAGCTATACGTACGACGCGGCCGGCAACGTGGCCTCGATGGCTTCGTCGAATGCCAATGGTGTTTCGGTAGCGTATTCCTATGACAACCTGAACCGCCTGACGACGGTAGTGGATGGTCGTTTGCCCGGAAGCCAGAACACGACGGCATACGTCTACGACCCGGCAAGCAATCTGGGCACGGCTACGTATCCAAACGGATTGCAATCCACATTCACTTACGACGACTTGAACCGCATGACCGCTCTGAATGCGACCAAGGCCAGCTACAGCTACACGCTGGGTCCGACGGGCAACAGGCAGTCGGCTCTGGAATCGAGCGGCAGAACCCTAAGCTGGACCTACGACAGCATCTATCGCCTAACGGATGAGACCATCAGCCTCGACTCGCACTCGAAGAACGGATCAGTCAGCGACGGTCTCGACCCTGTAGGAAACCGGCTATCTCAGACGTCCACCCTTCCCGGCATCTCGCCCGGCGCCTTCACCTACGACGCCAACGACCGCCTCTCAACAGAAACCTACGACGCCAACGGCAATACGCTGGTTTCCGGCGCAAGCACCTTCGCCTACGATTTCGAAAACCGACTGAAGAACATGAGCGGCGGAACTACCGTGCAGCACGATGGCGACGGCAACCGCGTGGCGAAGACGGTCGGCGGTGTGACCACCCGATACCTGGTGGATGACCTCAACCCAACGGGCTATGCGCAAGTGGTCGAGGAACTGGTGGGTAGCACTGGCAACGCGGTGCAGCGGACATACACGTACGGCCTGCAGCGCATCAGCCAGAACCGGCTCATCGGCAGTACCTGGACCTCGAGTTTCTATGGATACGATGGCTTCGGCAGCGTGCGCCTGCTGACGGACGCAACAGGCGCGGTGACAGACACCTACGATTACGATGGGTGGGGCAATGCAGTCAATACGACCGGCTCGACTCCGAACGTGTACCTCTATCGTGGCGAGCAGTACGATCCGGACTTAGGCCTATACTATCTGCGGGCGCGGTACCTCAATCCCTTGACCGGCCGGTTCCTCACCAAAGACCCCTACAGTCCCCCTGCCAGCAGCCGGTTCCTCACGCTGGATATGGGCGCTGGCATCATCGTGCGCGTGCCAGCCGGCCTCTACAGGTTTTCGAACAAATACCTGTACGCTACGGCCAACCCAGTAAATCGCATCGATCCCATGGGACTCGAGACCCTCTTCGAGTACACCATAATGAGATACAAGAACTTGATCGCGATGGCCGCTGGGGTATCGTCTCAGGTGGGAATGCAGGCGCACCATATCATCCCCGAGCGCTTTGCAGATCTGTTTGGCTTCGTTGCCGGCGAAATGGAGGCAATCTGGGTTGACGCAGCGGAGCACCAGGAATTCTTCACTAATGCCTGGGTGGACGTATACAAGGCCTATGGTGGCGCGGCACAGATGACGGAAGCGGAAGTACTGGGGGAGGCCTACGAAATCTATGGGGACTATCCTATGATCATTAAGAGCCTGAACAAAGTCTTTGGATTCTGACGAGGCGCAATGCGAGCTATCCATCACATCATGTTCAGATCCCCTAGCGAAGAGCAGATGGCATCCTTCGCGGAGGCCGGAGTGGAGGTGAGAAGAGTTTTGACGATCGCGGAGGATGACCCGCGTTGGACCAAGGTTGCCTTGCTAATCGAGCGATTCAAGCTGCGTGATGTCGTGACAACAGAGCATTCCGACAGCGATCAGGACGCCGCGGGTGTTCTGACGATGTTGGCCACAGACCAGCACGGATACCCCGAGCCAGCCATGGACGGGAGTTACTTGCCTGCGACTTTTGATCTCGCTGAGCACTGCAGGTTCTGCGGAATTGGACGCAGGCAGTCCGCCCCATTCCGGCTCAAGAAGACCCCGGCCCTTGGAAAATCTATTCTGCAACTCAATTGGATTTTTGATGAGTACTTTGTTAACCCGGACACGTTCAAAACCGTGTTCCGACCCTCTGGCGTCGACTGCCGACCAGTTGTGCTGAACAAGACCGGCGCTGAGATTGATTCTGTCGTGCAATTGAGTATCCCCCAGATCATAGATTTGCGGACCGATGGTCTGGCGTACAAGGAGTGCTCACACTGTGGGCGGAGGAAATATTCGCATACGTTTCTCCGGGAAGGCCCGTGCCCTGCGCCCACCGAGATCGTCGCGTCTATTTTCAAGTCGAACCAGTATTTTGGTGACGGCGCAAGAGCGTTCAGGTTGGTGCTTATATCCGGCCTTCTCCACCGCGGGATCAAAGCGGCCAGACTCAGCGGGGTGAGGTTCATTCCTTGCGCCGAATAGGTTGGTCTTAGCGCGTTGGCTTTCCCCTTTTTCTTACGTCGGCCGTTGGTCGGTGGGCGAAATTCGCTTTCTACTCTCATCGCCTTTAGGGGGCGGGATGGAAGGTCCGGTAAACTGGTCACTAGACGCAAGACCCAACACGGAAAGGTAAACGGTGGTCAATGGTCTCTGTTCGCAAACTGCTAGCTAAGCATGGTCTGAGCCGCATCGCGGCGGGGATTGAAACAGCCGTGAAGCATTCGGTCGAACTCTCTATCGGAAGGCCCTGGGAAGGAAGTACCCACCGTCTCGGCGGGCGGCCCAATCTGCCACAGGCCTTCGAGTGGCCCGTGTGGCGGGACAGCCCCCTTGCATTCGTTGCCCAAATCGAGCTATCGCAGCTTCCTCTGATCGACGGTCTCGGCTTGCCCAGAAGCGGTTCATTGTACTTTTTCTGCGAGGGTGGGAAAGACGCTTGGGGGTTCCGGCCAGACGATATCGGCAGTTCTCGCGTGCTTTACGGGACGGAGTCGCTAGGGTTGTACCCATTGCGTGAGTTCCCGCCTGATCTCCCTGGCCCTCTCCGATTCGACAGTGTTGAGGTAAACCCTCAACTTAGCGAGACTGCCATTCCAAACCCCGATGACGTTTACCTGCAATCGCTCGACCTGAACAGGCAGGAACGGGAATCTTATTATCAAGTCTACGAGCAGCGGGTTGAACGAACCATGGAGTCCTTTCACCGAGTGGGAGGGTATCCCGATTGCATCCAGGGCGACCCCAAGTTGATGGCCCATCTCGTCTCTCACGGTCTGTACTGTGGCGACCAATCAGGATATCGCGAAGGGAAAGAGAAGGGCTTGTGGCCCGGTGCCGCAGAATGGGAACTCCTACTCCAGGTTGACTCAGAGGGTGGAATCGGCATGGAGTGGGCAGACAGTGGGCGCCTGTACTTTCTGATTCACAGACGCGACCTGAAACAACGGTGCTTCGAAAAGGCGTGGATGATTCTGCAATGCTACTGAGGACCGCCCGACCAGGCAGCCCGCGTCAAAGGTACTGCCGCGTGGCTCGCTCCTTACCACGGTGTGAGGGCTCCCAGCGGAGGCGGGGCCGCCGCTGGCGCTCGGGACCCCGAGTAGAGCAAGACCGTGCTATGGCCAGCATCGTTCTGCCCTACACAAACTA
>PLDF01000084.1 GCA_003135055.1 Bryobacterales bacterium
GGACGTGGTGCTGGTGCTGCTGGTGATCTTTATGCTGACGGCGCCGGTGCTGCAGTCGGGCATACAGGTGAACGTGCCGAAGACGAAGACGGTGCGCGAGATCACCGAGCAGCGGACGGTGCTGACCATCGACAAAGATCAGCAGGTGTTCCTCAACGACAAGATGGTCAACCTGAGTGATCTGCCCAGCATCCTGCGTGCGCAGAACACAGATACCACGCACGAGGTGATTTATCTGCGCGCCGATGAGAAGGTCCCGTTCGGCGCGTTCGCCACGCTGATGGATGCGGTGAAGCAGGCGGGGATCACCAACGTGAGCATCGTGACCCAGCCCGCCGAGAACCCGACGCCGACGAAGTAGCACGGCTCGTCACAAACTGGATCGAGAATCCCGCCCTCTCGAATACATTCGAAAGAATGGAAACCTCCGGACAAACACGCACGTTTGGACTCGTCACTGGTCTGGGCATGGGCGCGGGAATCTTTTATTACAAGGCTCTGGTCGATGCGAGCCTGGCTCGCGATCTGACGCCGCGCCTTCTCATGGTTCACGCCGATGTGCGTTATGTGATCTCGCTGGCCTCTGCTCGCGCAACCCAGGAACTCGCCGAATACCTTGCGGGCCTCCTGCAACAACTGGCTGGTGGAGGCGCTGAGATTGCGTCGATCCCGGCGTTCACCCCGCAAATCTGCGCCGCGGAACTCGCCTCCATCACTCCCCTGCCCCTGATCAGTCTGCTCGACGCGATTACGGCGGAGATCGAGCGTCGACGGTTCCATCGCGTCGCCCTGTTCGGAGGGCGCGTAACCATGGAGACCCGGATGTTCGGATGCTTGGGCGAGACCGAAGTGATCCTGCCGACAGCGGAGGAGATGGACACCATCGCCGCTATCTACACTCATGTCGTTGAAGAGGGGCATGCCTCCGAAGAGGATTTCAACCGGCTCCGCACCCTCGCGCACACGCTCATTGAGCGCGAGCGGCTCGACGGAATCGTTCTGGCCGGGACGGATCTCGCGTTTGTCTTCAATCCTGGCAACGCCGATTTTTCCCATATCGATGGGGCACGCGTCCACATCGATGCGATCCTGCGGAAAATCGCGCCCTCGGCGCCGGCTAGCGGCTAGGCCGCTGTCTCTGGAAAACTAGTCGCCTTTGGTGATCATGTGCAGGTAGTCGTACCAGAACTGCACGCCCTTGTAGAACGACGTCTCCGGCAGCCGCTCGTCTTTGCCGTGCGCGCGAACATCGCTCACCTCCAGCTCAACCGCCGACCAGTTGTAGGTTGGGATGCCGGCAGCGTTGGTAAAAATGCTGTCCGAAGCTCCGGTGGCCATGTCGGGGATCACCGGCGTTCCCGGCCAGTAGACCGCAACCAGCTTCTCGAGAGGCTTCATCACTTCCGGCTGCAGCGCTACGGGCGGCGGTCCCTTCGAGTCGGGTGCGCCACTGTGAATGCCTCCGCCGTTGTCCACATATTTCACGGTAACCTTCGCATCGGCGAAGATGCGGATCAGATCCTGGCGCACTTCTTCGCGCGAGTGCCCAGGCAGAATGCGGCAATTCACATTGGCCTGGGCCATCTGGGGCAGCGCATTGTTGGCGTGGCCGGCCTGGAGGCGCGTGGCGACGCAGGTAGTGTGGATGGTTGAGTTCCATTCCGGCGATTCGGAGATGCGCGTGATTGCTGCGGGATCGGCTGGCGACGCGAGTATGGCTTGGATGTCGGCGGCGGTTGCAGCGGGCTCGAGCGTGGCCAGCTTTTCAAAATAGGCGCGGGTGATGGCGTTTAGCTCGAAGGGAAACTGGTAGTTCTGCAAGCGCTGGAGCGCGTCGGCGAGGTGGTAGATGGCGTTGTCGGGCACGGGCAGCGAGCTGTGGCCGCCGGGATTGGTGACGGAGAGCTGGTAGTCGGCGTACAGTTTTTCGCTGGCGTCAACGTCGGCGGAGATAGCTTTGCCATTTTGCAGATCGACGCCGCCGCCGTCCGGATTGAAGGCGAAGGCTGCCTTCATCAGCTCGGGATGATTCTTCAGGAGCCAGTCGACGCCGTTCGACTTCCCTCCTTCTTCGTCGGCGGTAAGGGCGAGGATGAGGTCGCGGTCGGGCTTGAATCCCTCGCTGTGGAGGCGGAGGAAGGTGGTGACGAGCATGGCGTCGCCATCCTTCATGTCCTGGGTGCCGCGGCCGTAGTAGTAGCCGTCCTTTTCGAGGAACTCGAAGGGATCGGTGGTCCAGTCTTCGCGGCGGGCTTCNNTGAGACGGCGGTGACGCTGCCTACGGAGTCCGTGCTGTTGATGTCGATGATCTGGCGGAAGATGTCGAGGGCGAGCTGTTTGGTGGCAGGATCGGGCGGCGTGTAGGAAGGCGCGGTCTGGGCAAGCAACGAAGATGCGGCAGCGGCGAGACAAGCGATCAGGACTGCGAAGCGGTTTCGCATGCGGTGGGCTCCTGTGTAGGTGAAGAGCCAAGGTAACAGATTGGCAGGTTGATCTTCTTCGTATCTTTTGCGGCGTATCTTCTGTGAACCTGGCATAGAGGACCGGGTTTTGCGTAAGCTGGTCGCGAAGAGGTCGGCGATGAACTTGAACGGATTTGTGCGGAGTGTGTGTTGGGTGATTCTGGCTGGAGCGATGGCGGAGACAGCGATGGCGCAGCCGGGCGCTCAGAATGAGCTTGTGAATACACTGATGCCTCAGCCTGCGCAGCTTTCGGTCGGGAACGGGCGGCTGGATCTTTCGCGGGGAGCGGGCAT
>PLDF01000357.1 GCA_003135055.1 Bryobacterales bacterium
GCGTGTTTTGGACAGCAGTGTCGTGGACAAGTGGCCAGCATAATCGGAAGTTAGTTAAGTTAGGTGAAAAATGTCATTGTCTGGGACAACCCCTGCCTTGTCGCGAAGTAGCGGGTAATCCTGGGCTGCGTCCGACGCCAAACTCAGCTGAATTGTGGGTCTACGCTACTAGCGTTAGGTGGGTCTTATCAGACTACTCATTGACGATCTCGCGGACCGCACCAGCTTGCGGATCCGCTCGCATGTAGAGTTTGTACTCGTCCTCATGTGTTATCCGGAATCCAAGACGCTCATAAAGACGGATCGCTGGATTGATCTTCATCACGGCCAAAGTGAGCACTTTTGACTGATGTTTAGCCGACGCGGGAAGGGACCGAAGGACGTGCGTGCCGATACCCTGCCCCTGCATCGACGGTACGACTTATATCGAACCGAGGAATATCTCGCGGCTGTCGGCCCGCTGTTGAATCCATCCGACATCGATCCCATCGGTGGTAATGATGCTGACTTCATCGAGCTTGAACCACCCGGTAAAGTTTTCTTCCTGACGAGCCTGATTCCACCCGAACAAGCGCTCAATCATCGAGAGCATCGTCTCGAAGTACAGTCCGCGCGCGAAATCAAAAATGCATGGGATGCTCGAAGGCGGATATCCATGATTATTTCAAGGTTATCGTCAACCTGCTCCGGCGTGCTCGCGAACATAGATCCTGTCTAGTCGCGAAGGGTAGATCTACAGTACGCCGTCAGGGACGGTCTATCCATCGGCCAGCCACATCGCATCGTCGCGCGTTAATCGCCAAGTTAGGACGGCGAACGGCTATGAGCTCAGGCGGCCTGTCCAGTGCAAATGCAAACTACATCATTCAGCGATCCTTTCTTTCCATCGGCAGAAAACGTGGTCGAGGGTGCGGAGGGATGGTCATACCGCCAAATTGAGGCAATCCGGCATCACCTGCGACCAACTCGATCTGCGCAAAAAGGCGAAGGTCGCGATCCGGGATTCGATCCAGGTATCTGGCCGCGGCGCGGCCCTCGTGTCGGCCCGCTTTGAAAAGTATGTTTCGGAATTCCATGGCTGACGGCCAGCATTCGCGCGGAGCCTGGTTGGGGTTGTCTGAGTCGGTGTCGAGGGCGTAGAGCCGGAGCGCTTCCTCAAAAGGCTCCCTGAATTCGGTCCTCAGAGCTTCGGGGATGGGAAGCAGACGAGAATGGCCCACGGTAATGTAATCGGGTTGTTCGCACTGCGCGCCGGTTTGTTCGGGGGGACTTTTTGCCCGCCTTGCTGCGAATTCCGTGTGGTATCCCTGAGGGAACGCCACGACGGCGGCCGCCAGTTGCGGATACTCGCAGCACAGCGAATCCGCGAGCTCGGCGTCCAGCTGCCGCACCACGCCGAAAATCCCAAACAGGCTGGACTCGCGTATTGAAGAAAACCGCGCGACGCTCCCGTCCTTCGAGAACCTGCTTTGAGTCTGTCCGTCCGGCTCTTCCACAATCCGCTGGACGATGTTTCGGACGGCCTGTTTGGCCTCTTCGGCGGGAAGCAAGCTCCACCCCAGGGCGAACAGCATATTGAATCCGTGCGCCGACGATCCCGCTTCGCCGAGCCGGGCGCGTATCGCGCCGCGCAGGATGCTCCTCTGCGATTCCACGTCATTCCTGGAACGACCGATTGCCTCCATTGCAGCGGTGTATGGATACTGTTCGCGCGACGGAGGGTCGCTGAGGTACGAAACAGCGTCTGCAAGATGGCCGTGGCGGAGCATATTGAAAATGATCGTTGCCGCACGTCCGGGCGAGGGGCCGGCAAGAAGGGGCATGAGGCGGATGGCGTGTTGGGGCGAAACTGCCGCCGCAACAGTGACGGACACGGACCGGAGCTCGTCGCTGGCGGGCGGAATTTCAAACGCGAGCGTGATTCCCGTTTCGAGCAGACGTTCGGCTTCGACCTGGTCGAACGCTGTCCAGACTCGGGCAAGGTGCAGGAGCGCCGCCGCCTTTACGGGCGGGTCGGATCGCTCTGTCTGGCTTCGGGCTTCGGACAGAAGCTGTTCCAGCATAATTAAAGCTTATCCGAGCGCCTGCCGCTGTGACGGCACAGCGTTCGCAGACCACCAGACGGCTTGTCCCCGACTCGTACTTTGACCGGCCTGCGGTCCGAATCCGGTCTCCGGGTGGGTAGATCCTCCCTGGTTGCGAAGGGTAGATCAACCCTTCGCCGTCAGTCGCGGGTAATCGCCTCACATTTCCTCGAACGCGACTTAACCGGGCCCTTTGCTGGTGGGCAGGGGGGCTTCTCGCCAGGAATGGCGATTTTGCGCGGGACAAGCCGCCACCTCCCCATTGTCCGAGTAGCCGACGATCCACCCCAAGGCAGATGGATTAAGTTCCTTAGACTTAGCGGTCCAGTCAGAAGGGCGAAGCGCGGTCCTTCCGCACTGCCCGCCGGCCGTTTACTGTCCCTTGGCGGCAATTGGGGTGGGCGCGTGCGCCGCCAGCGAGAGGGCGATATTAGCCCAACTGGTGCCGGCGGCGGAGATCCATTGATCGAAGCCATGCGGGAAGCCGGAATCGAAATAAGGCTGCAAGGCCATGGCGCGGCTGCGGACAAACCAGGAGCCGTCCTCCTGTTGCGTGCTGAGGAGGTATTTCACGCCCTTCTGATAGGCTTCGTCGGAGACCGCCAAGCCAGCGGTCTCGAGAGCCACCAGCGCGCGGCCGGTGGCGAATGCGGTGCTCGGCGTGGTGTCGATGTCGGCCCAGCCGCCGTCGCCACGTTGGGTGGCAATTAGGTCGTGCATAGCCTTCTGAACGGCATCCTTGTACTTGCCGCTCCAAACGAGTCCCGTGAGACGTCCGACGCGATCTTCGTTGCCTTTGGGCTGCTGTTTGACGAGCCACGCCGCGGCCAGTTGAATGGCCTGGTCATACGAGGCAGGTTCCAGCTTGGGCGCGTAGCGTTGCATCGCGCGCATGGCGATGGCGGTTTGGGTGATGTAATCGGAACAGATCGGCGGGCGGGTATCGGACGGGAGGTAGGCCCAGTGTCCGTCGGCGCCCTGGCGGTTCTTCAAGTAGATGGCGGCCGTGTCGGTATTCAGATCGGCCCTGTAGTGCTCGGCGTCGAGTCCCAGAAGCATGTCGCCGATGACGACCGGTCCAAAGTACTCACCCACGGGCGCCATGACACCCTGGCGAATGATGTCGCGCAGTTGCATGAGGCCGAAAACGTTCCCCTGGACTGTCTGCGCGGCGATTTTCTCGTCCACGGCAAAGCCCATGCGGCGGGCGGATCCCACCGCCATGGCGGCGAAGCTGTTGTTGTGACAGGAGGCACAGGCTGCCTTGGGCATGAAATTAGCGTCGGCCTTCTGGATGAGAGGAAGACTTCCCTGGATGGCGCTGGCGATGGTGTTGTCGCGGCGCAGTTGCAACCGGGGCGGAGGCGCTGCATTGCTCTTCGCGCCGGACTTCAACAGGAAGGCGACGATCGGGGTGTCGCCGTGCTGGCGGGCGATATCGAGGGCGGTCCATCCGCTCTCGGCTCCTCGTTTATGCGCGTCCCTGGCGCTTACGTCGGCCCCGTGTTCCACCAGCATCCTGACTTCTTCGAGCGGGAGATTGTCGGATGCCGCCGCGTACATCAGGGGAGTTCTTCCCAGCGAATCGACAATGTTGACGTCGGCGCCGCGGTCGAGCATCATCTTGGCGGCATTCAAGTCGCCCGTAATGGCGATGTCGGCCAGCGCCAGGCTATAGTCGTTCTTGTCGATCTCGCTGGCGGTCAGCAGAGACAGACATTTGGAGCACTCCGCGGTAACGGCCATGAAGATCGCCGTCTCGCCGACCGGTTTCACTTCGGCGCCTTTGGCGATGAGCATCTCCACGCTCTCGGGGTCGCCGGCGCTGGCGGCGTCCAGCAGCGGGGACGATTCGGCGGAGGGATGCGGATTGGGATTGGGATTCGCGCCCTTGTCGAGGAGCAACTTCACGACGGCGGAATTGCCCAGCTTGCGCGCCGCAATCATGAGCGGCGTGCGCATGTCGCTGGACCGGGCGTTGACGTCCGCGCCGTGGCTCAGCAGCACCTTGGTCTTGTCCATTTCGGTCGCCGCCCACATCAGCGCCGTGGCGTTGGCGTCATTCCTCCTATTGGGATCGGCGCCCAGTTTCAACAGGCGTTCCAACGTCGCCGCATTGGTGTAGAGCACAGCGTACATGAAGGGCGTGGAACCCTCGGGGCCGCGCGCATTGAGCAACTTCGCGTCCTCGGCGGCGAATTTCATGAACTTCGCAAGATCGCCCTCGTGCAGCGCGTCGACCATGGCGACAGCCTTGAGATCGATCGGCGGCAACTCGGTTTCATTGGCGAGCGCGTCCGGCCAGTCGGCGCCCTGCTCGATCCAACGTTTGATGGTGTCGATCTGTTCCGGCTTGAGCGCGCCGGTGGGCGGCATTTGCATTCCGTAATCGGCGCCGGAGATACGGTGGAACAGGAAGCTGTTCTCGGCGCTGCCCGGCACGACGCCGCGGCGATTGATCACTGCGCTCCTGCGGTCTAGCCGCATGCCGCTGGCAGCCTGCTTTCCGCTGTGGCACATGACGCAGTTCTGGCGCAAGATCGGCAGCACATCCTGCGCGAAATCTACTTTTGCAGTGGTCTGCGCGGACAGCAGCCGTAAGACCGGCAGTAAGCAAAACACAGGCAGCGACAGTCTGGTACACCTCATAGATCCCCTCTAAGAGCGTAACGTGAGTACCGCGAGACAACTACCTGTGCGGAACCCGTTACGATTTGCCCGGCGCCCCGAGGGCACTTTCCGGGTTGATCTATTTTACACGCAAGCGATCTTCCGTGCAGAGAACAATCTGCAACAAACTCGCAGGCCGGCAACTCACAGGGGGAAACCTCCATCGCTCGCTCCTGCGATGCGCGGAGACGACTCTCGCGCTGCTCAGGCTGCGGCCCAATAGCGCTGCGGCGGATCAATTGGCCTGTGGCGTTCAGCAAGACCGGTACCGAATGCACCTGGAGTCGCGCCATCTCGCCCCAGGCACGATCAACCTTGCTGGTTCGCGCTAGCGGGCCGGACAATTTGCTGGGGGTTTGGTCGAGCTTCCACCGCAAGCGTAGAAACGGGATTGCGTGCACGTTTCTTCCGTCTGATACGTGCCATTCGGCAAGTTGGCGGGCCGGAGGCCGAGTTCGCGGAGTTCGGAGCGGATAACGCGCTACTCGTACATTGGTCCAGCCCAGAGTGTGGGCCGCATGTGGGGGCGCTGACGGATTCCTCCTGTGAAACACAAATTAACCGGCCAAATCTGTTTGAACCTAGATTTCAGCGCCGATCTCAGAGTCTCTGCGTCTCTGCGTCGAAGAAATCTCTCCCGGCAGAGCCCTGATTCCACGCCTGGAGCCCGTTTCGCCCTCGAATTCTGTATAGTGCCCTAAGACATGCGAATCGAAAATTTCGAAATGGAGCGAATGCAGTCCACGTGGGAAAACGTCGTCGAAATGGACATGAGCGAGAGCGGCGTTCGCCCCGTCAGCCTCCGCGAGCTTTCCGCCATGGGTCTCGACCTCGATGCCATCCTCGATATGCCGCTCGGCTACAGCCAATCGAACGGCACCATCGCGCTGCGCGAGGGCCTGGCCGCCCTCTATCCCGGCGCCACGCCCGACCACATCGAGGTCACCAACGGCACATCCGAGGCCAACTACCTGCTGGCTCTGGCCCTGCTGCGCCCCGGCGACGAAGTGGCCTTTGAGGTCCCCAACTACATGCAGTACGGCGGCGTGCCTGCAAGTCTCGGCGCTACCGTTCGCCGCTTCAGCCTGCGCATCGAAAACGATTGGGAGCCCGATTGGGAGGAATTCCACCGCGCCGTTACTCCCAAAACGCGCCTGGTTTACCTCTCCAATCCCAATAACCCCTCCGGTTCCGTGCTCTCGCATAGCGCCATGCAGCGCATTGTCGACCGCTGCGAACAGACCGGCGCTTACCTGCTCGCCGACGAAGTCTATCTCGGCGCCGAAATCCACTGCGAGCGAACGCGTAGTTTCTGGGGCATGAGCGACCGCGTCATCGTCACCAGCGGCCTGTCGAAAGCCTATGGAATCCCCGGCGTCCGCATCGGCTGGATCGTCGGGGCGCCCAGCGTCATCGCCGAATGCTGGACCCAGCACGATTACCTCACCATCGGCCCAAATAAAATCTCCGATGCCGTAGCGCGCGTCGCCGTGCAGTCCCAGAACCGCGAGAGACTCTACTCGCGCACGCGCTCCATCCTGCAGCACAATCTGCCCATCATGCGCGAATGGGTCGATAGCTTCGGCGGCTTCCTCACCTTTCGCGAGCCGCAAGCCGGCGCGCTATGTCTGATGCAATATCACTCCAAGACGCCGAGTTATGAGTTAGCCGAGCGCGTCCGCACTAACCAAAGCGTCTTGATCGTACCCGGCGCGCATCTGGGCCTCGAAGGTTTCCTGCGCCTGTGGCTAGGCGGCAAGCCCGAATTCCTAGCCGAAGGCCTCCGTCGCATCGGCATCGAATTGAGCGCCGAATTGAGCAGAGCAAATGCCTAAAGTAGGGCGGACCCCTGAGCGGACCCCCCGATCCGCGCGGGTCCCCCCGGACCCGCTGCTAGCCCCACTAACGCAGCCGCATGTAATCCCCGAGAGGCCGACGAGGGCNNGGACCAGGGGGTCCGCCCTACTCTATGACCCCTTCTCCCCACCTCCGCCGCGAGCTCGGTCTCCGCGACATCACCCTCTTCGCCATCAGTTGCATCGTCGGCACGCGCTGGATTCCGGCCGCCGCGCATGCCGGGCCCGGGTCGCTGACGCTGTGGGTTCTGGGCGCCCTCCTCTTCGTGATTCCCCTAGCCATCGCCGTAGGCACGCTCATCGTAAAATACCCCGGCGCCGGCGGCCTCTACGTCTGGACCCGCCACGATTTCGGTCCGTGGCACGGTTTCATCGCCTTCTGGCTCTACTGGCTGAGCATCGCCTTCTGGTTTCCCAGCGCGGCCATGTTTTACACCAGCGCCGCATTTTACACACTGCGTTGGAGCCCCGATCGCACTTGGGCCGTCGGCATCTCCCTGCTAGCCATCTGGGTCGCGTTGGGCGCCAATCTCATCGGCATGAAAATCGGCAAGTGGACCGAAAACCTGGGCGGCGCATCCTCATGGATTCTCTGCGCCCTGCTCGCCGCCGTGGCCGCTCTGGTCTATATGAAGCGCGGCGCCGCCACGCCGCTCCATCTCGCGCCCAAATGGGATTGGGACACCGTCAACTTCTGGGCCACCATCGCCTGGGCCATGTCCGGTCTGGAACTGGCGGGCATGATGGGCGGCGAAATCCGCGACCCTGAGCGCACCCTGCCGCGCGCCGGATGGATCGCATCCGGTTTCATCACCGTCTTCTACATCGCCGCCACCGCGTCGCTGCTGGTTCTGCTGCGGCCGGAACGCATCAGCGAGCTCAATGGATTCGCCGAAACTGCCGAATCCGCCGGGCAGGCGCTCCGCGCGGGCTGGCTCGGTCCGCTGATCGCATTGCTCGTCCTCTCGAGCGCCATCGGACAGTTCGGCGGCATGGCCACCGCTGTCTCGCGTCTGCCCTTCGCGGCGGGCGTCGATGGCCTGCTGCCCGCCGCATTCGCGCGCATCCATCCCCGCTGGGGCACGCCGCATATTTGCATCCTCGTCTTCGGCGCCGTGGCTTCTTTTTTGCTGGTCGCCATGCAACTGGGCGACACCATGCGCGCCGCCTACCAATCGCTGGTTTCGCTCATGGTGCTCGTCGGCTTCCCGCCCTTCCTCTACATCTTCGGCGGCGCCTGGAAGGCCGGCAAGCGCATCAGCGCCCTGTCCGGCGCCGCTGTCACCGTGCTCGCCATTGTGTGCTCCGTCGTGCCCACCGCGGATATGGCTAATGTATGGCTTTTCGAGGCCAAAATCGCGCTCGGAACGCTGGCCGCCATCGCTTCGGGCTGGCTGCTCTTCCGCCGCGCGAATCGTTGCTAACCGGTTTTGGCGTGAACAGTCTAACTGACAGCCGGATGGATTCGACGGATGCATCGTTTGTCGCTAAGGCGCGTTCCGGAGATGCGGACGCGTTTCGGGTGCTGGTGGAACGGCATAGCCGTGCTCTGTTCCGGGTGGCTTTTCGTATGACTGGAAATCAACAGGACGCCGAGGACGTGGTGCAGGAAAGCTTCCTGCGCGCCTTCAAACAGCTCGCCAAGTTCGATGAGCGGGCCAGCTTCGGCACGTGGCTTTACCGCATTGCGGCCAATTGCTCGCTCGATATGATGCGCGCGCGCAAGCGGCGGTCTGAGCATGTGACTTCGGGCACGGACGATGGGGCGGAAGAGGTTGTCCTTTCGCTGCCCTCGCTGGACCCTACGCCCGAGCGCATGGCGCTAAGCGGCGAAGTGCGCCAGCGCGTGCTCGAAGCCATGGACGATTTGAGCGCCACCGAAAGAACCGCTTTCGTATTGCGGCATTTCGAGGGCATGTGTATTGAGGAAGTGAGCCGCGTGCTCGAGTGTCAACCCGGCGCGGCCAAGCACAGCGTGTTTCGCGCGGTGCAGAAATTGCGGCGGTCTCTCGAACCCTTAGTGAGTGCGGCAAGATGATCCCGCTAGTGAGTGCAGCAAGATGAATCACCTGACTGAAGAGCAACTGATTTTGCATTACTACGGCGAAGAGAGCGACGCTCTCTCCTCCGAAAAGCACCTGGAAGAGTGCCCCGGCTGCCGCGACCTGTACGGCTCGCTGCAGCGAGTATTGAACGTGGTCGACGCGCTGCCCGTTCCCGAGCTCGGCCCCGAATATGGCGCCGAAGTCTGGCGCCGCATCCAGCATCGCGTGCCTGTCCGCCGGCGTTGGCTGCCCTCGTTCGAGTGGCGCTGGGCCGCGGCCACTGCGGCCATGGCCGGCCTGTTGATTGCCGCCTTCGTGGCTGGCCGGCATTACCCGCAGCTCTACCCGCAGATAGCCAAGCGGCCCAGCACTCAAATCACCGCCGCAGCCGATCCACAAGCCGGCGAGCGGGTGCTGCTGGTGGCCGTGGGCGACTATCTGGAGCGGTCGCAGATGGTGCTCATCGAACTGGCCAATGCCGATCCCAAGGGCAGACTCGATATCTCCTCCGAGCAAGAACGCGCCGCCGGCCTGGTCAGTGAAAGCCGCCTCTACCGCCAGACCGCCGAGCACACTGGCGATACGGCGGTGGCCAACGTGCTTGACGAGCTCGACCGCGTGCTGCTCGATATCGCTCACGGGCCATCCGAAGTTTCGCCCGCCGAGCTGGACGATCTACGCCAGAAGCTCAAGGCCGAAGGCATTCTGTTCAAGATACGGGTGCTGGGCTCCAACGTCCGCACTCAAGAGAAGGAAAAACCGAAGGCCACCGGCGGCCGGCAAACACTTTAAGTAAGAGGGTAAAACGACATGAACTACTCACGACCATTCATTTTGATCTCCGCTTTTCTTGCGACCGCGGCATTAGCGGCAGCCCAATGGGAGACGCCGCCGGCTCCACCCATGCCCGCGGCCGCCCCAGTCGCACGGGCGGCACGGGCGGCGCGCATGCCACTGGCCGCGCCGGCAGCGCCATTCGCGCAAGACGCTCCAGCGCCGCCCACGCCAGCCGCCGCGCCAGCAGCGCCATTCGCGCAGGACGCGCCAGCCCCACCC
>PLDF01000356.1 GCA_003135055.1 Bryobacterales bacterium
TGGCGGTAGGTCGCGAGGAGATTCGATGAAGGCGCTGAGAGCTTTCCTAAGTAGGGCGGACCCCCTGGTCCGCGGCCGGCGCCCTCGCCGGCCTCTTCCGCGCTGGCGTAGTTGGTCAATCGGCATCGGTCTTTCTTGCCTGTGCTGCCTCTGCGCGTTGCTGGCGGCGTGCGGGCCGAAGGAGCCGCCCGACCCGAAAGCCGAAGCGCCGCCGCCGACGCAGGTGGAGCGCGAAGCCGACGCTAGTTTAGTGAAGGTGGACCATCCCGAGCAGTTTCCGCTGGCCACGGCGGTGGAACGCGACGCCACTCCGGAATTAGACGTGACGGGCGCGGTGAATCCCGACGTCTCGCGCAACGTGCCGGTGATTTCGGTAGCGTCGGGCAGAATCCTCGAAATCGATGCGCGGTTGGGCGATACGGTGGCCAAGGGTCAACTGCTGATGAAGGTGCAGAGCGCCGATATGGCCGCGGCATTCTCGGATTACCGTCACGCGGTAGTGGACGAAACGCTCACCCGCGCGCAACTGGAACGCTCCAAAGCGCTGCTGGAAAAAGGCGCCATCGCCGCGAAGGATGTGGAAGTGGCGCAGGACGCCGAAGACAAAGCCAAGGTGGATATCGAAACCGCGCAGGAGCACCTGAACGTGCTGGGCGCCGATATCAAGAATCCGACTTCCGTGGTGAACGTCTACGCGCCGGTTTCCGGCGTGATTACCGATCAGCAGGTGACGGCCGCGGCGGGGACGCAGGGGCTGGCGTCGCCGAACGCGTTTACCATTTCCGACGTCTCGCACGTCTGGGTGATCTGCGACGTGTACGAGAACGATCTATCGTTCGTGCGCCTGGGCGAGTTCGCGGATATCAAACTGAATGCTTACCCGGACCGGAATTTTCGCGGCCGGATTAGTAACATCGGAACCATTCTCGACCCGAACATCCGCACGGCGAAAGTACGCATCGAAGTGGAGAATGCGGGATTGATGCGGCTCGGCATGTTCGTAACGGCCACTTTCCACGCGCCGCAAAAAGTCACGCGCGCGGTGGTTCCGGCTTCGGCGGTGCTGCACTTGCACGATCGCGATTGGGTTTATGAACCGGCGGGCGACAAGCAGTTCCGGCGCGTCGAAGTAGTGGGCGGCAAGATGCTTCCCTCTAACATGCAAGAGATTATTTCGGGCGTGGCGCCTGGCGACCGCATGGTTGCGAACGCGCTGGTGCTGCAGAATACGTCGGAGCAGTAAAGGGTAACCCATCCATGATCCGCGGCTTGGTCGATTTTGCGCTCAATAACCGGTTGATGGTGACGGCTCTGGCCGTCCTGCTGCTGATTTGGGGGGCGATCGCGTTTCACAACCTGCCGGTGGAAGCCTATCCGGACGTGGCCAACAACTACGTCCAGATCATCACGCAATGGCCGGGCCGCGCGGCCGAAGAGGTGGAGCAGCAGGTCACGATTCCGGTCGAAATCGTGATGAACGGAATTCCGCACCTCGATCATCTGCGGTCCACCTCGCTGTTCGGGCTTTCGAGCCTGATGCTGATCTTCGACGACGAATCGTCCAACGATTGGAACCGGCAAAAGGTGCTGGAGCGGCTTTCGCAACTGAGTCTGCCGGATGGGCTGCAGCCTCAGATCGGCTCGGATTACAGCCCGGTGGGGCAGATTTACTGGTACACGCTGAAGAGCACGAACCCGAATTACGACCTGATGCAGTTGAAGTCGCTCGAGGATTGGACGCTCGAAAAGCAATTCAAGTCCGTGCCCAACGTGGTGGACGTGGTGAGCTTCGGCGGAACCACGCGGGAATACCAGGTGTATATCGATCCGGACAAGCTGGTGTCGTACGGGTTGAACATCGGGCAGGTGGAGCAGCAACTGGCGAACAACAATGTAAATGCGGGAGGCAGCTTCGTCGAAGTCGGCTTGCAGCAGATCAACGTGCGCGCGCTCGGCCTGGTGCGCACGGTCGACGATATCGCCAACACCGTGATCAAGTCGCAGAACGGCACGCCGGTGCGCGTGCGCGATATCGCCACGGTGGCGCAAGGCCCCAGAATCCGGCTGGGACAGATCGGCAAGGCGATTCACCGCGAAGACGGCAAAGTGATCGACAACGCCGACGTGGTGGAAGGCATCGTACTGTTGCGCAAGGGCGCCGATTCCGATTCCACGCTGGAGGCGATTCACGACAAAGTCGACGAATTGAACGGCCATATTCTGCCGCCGGGCGTGAAGGTGGTTCCGTTCCTCGACCGCAGCAACCTGCTGCACTTGACCACGCACACCGTGCTGCACAATCTCACCGAGGGCATCATCCTGGTGACGGTGATCCTGTTTGTTTTCCTCGGCAACATCCGCGGAGCCCTGATTGTGGCGGTTACCATTCCGTTTTCGCTGCTGTTCGCGGCCATCTGCCTCAACCTGAATCATATTCCGGCGAACCTGCTTTCGCTGGGCGCCCTGGATTTCGGCATGGTGGTGGAGGGCGCGGTGGTCATGGTGGAGAACATCGTCCGCTACCTGGGGCATCGGCGCGAAACCGAATCGGGTTCCACGCTGGAGCCCATCCGCATTGCGGCGCATGAAGTGCAGCGGCCCGTGTTTTATTCCATCGGAATCATCATCACGGCGTATCTGCCTATCTTCACCCTGCAGCGAGTGGAAGGGCGGCTTTTCAAGCCGATGGCGTGGACGGTATCGTTCGCCCTGCTGGGGTCGCTGCTGTTTTCGATGCTGATCGCGCCGGTGCTGTGCAGTTTCTTCTTTGGAAAGCACGTGAAGGAATGGGAAAACCCGGTGATGGTGTGGATCACCAGCGGATACCGGCGGTCGCTCGGCGCCGCCATCCGGTTCCGCTGGATCACCGTAGCAGTCGCGGCGGCCGCGCTGGGCGGGTCGGCCTATCTGTTGTTCAGCGGCGCCATTGGGTCCGAGTTTCTGCCGCACCTCGATGAAGGCGCGATTTGGGCGCGAGCCACGCTTGCGCCGAGCACCGGACCTACCGAAGGGTCGCGCTTGATGAACCAGGCGCGCGTAATTATCGCCGGGTTCCCGGAGGTCACGCAGGTAGTGAGCCAGGTGGGGCGGCCCGACGACGGAACCGACACCACGGGTTTCTTCAACACCGAGTATTTCGTCGATCTCAAACCCAAGAACCAGTGGCGTCCGGTGTTCCGCCAGGATAAGGAAGAGCTGATCGCCGCCATGGATCGCGAGCTGGAGAAGCTTCCAGGCGCGCTGTGGAACTTCTCGCAGCCCATCGCCGACAACATGGAAGAAGCCGTCAGCGGCGTCAAGGGGCAACTCGCCATCAAGATTTATGGCGACGATTTGAAGACGCTCGAAAGCAAGGGCGAAGAGATCGTCAACGTGATGAAAACCGTTCCCGGGATATCCGATCTCGGCTTGTTCCGCGTGATCGGCCAGCCCAACCTCGAGTTCACGGTGAATCGCGTCGAGGCCGCCCGCTATAACCTGAACGTTGCCGACGTGCAGGACGCCATCGAAACCGCGGTGGGCGGCAAGGCCGTGACTCAGGTTCTCCAAGGAGAACAGCGCTACGACCTGGTGGTGCGTTATCAGGCGCCGTATCGCAGCACTCAGGAGGCTATTGAGAAAATCCGTATGCTGGCGCCATCGGGCGAGCGCGTCTCGCTGGCGCAGTTGTGCGAAGTGAAGGTGCGCGACGGCGCCTCGGAGATCTATCGCGAGGGTAACTCGCGCTACGTGGCTCTGAAGTACAGCGTGGTGGGGCGCGACCTGGGCAGTGCGGTGGAAGATGCCATGCGGCGGGTGAACGCGGGGGTGAAGCTGCCAGTCGGCTACACCACGGAGTGGGCAGGCGAATATGAGAGCGCCAAGCGATCCTCAAAGCGGCTCATGATCGTGGTGCCGCTGACCCTGCTGGTGATTTGCATGATCCTCTTCACCATGTTCAAGACGTTCAAGTGGGTGGTGTTGATTCTGGCCAACGTAGCCATGGCGCCCATCGGCGGCCTGCTGGCGCTGCTGCTGACGGGCACGCACATGAGCGTCTCATCGGGCGTGGGATTCCTGGCGCTGTTCGGCGTGGCGGTGCAGACGGGCGTGATCATGCTGGAATACATCAACCAGCTTCGCGTGCGCGGCGAGAACATCCTCGATGCGGCGATCGACGGCTCGGTGCAGCGCCTGCGCCCGATCATGATGACGATGCTGGTGGCGAGCTTCGGCCTGCTGCCGGCCGCGCTATCGCGCGGGATCGGCTCGGATTCGCAGCGCCCCTTCGCGATCGTGATCGTAGGCGGACTGGTGGCGGCGCTGATCCTGGGCGTTTACCTGCTGCCGACGCTGTATGTTTGGGTGGCGGGCGAAGGCGACGTGCTGCCGGAAGCCGAGCATCCGGAGTAAGTGGGGCGGGCCCATGGCCTGCCAGTTTCAAGCAGTGCGTCAATAGCATTGAGGAGCGCGGCAAGGGGCGTATTAAGGTGTTCTTGGATGAGAAGGATATTTAAGTAGGGGAGTCGATTCCAGAGTCCTTTCGCGCGAATATTGAGCCGTGCCAGGAGTTGGTGGTTTTGCTAAGCGAAGTCTCCAAGGATCGGCCATGGGTGCTAATTGAAGCCGGAGCGGCCTGTGGCTATTCGCTCTGTGGGATTGCAGAGATCCGAACCGAACCAGGGCGCAACACGACGAACGAGCCTGTAAGCTTAGACCCAAATTCGGCCACCAACCGCGTGACAGTCCCAGCCAACATCGCTCGAGCGGTAGCCGGGAACCGGATCAGGATAACGCCTGGGTTGTCCATGTGCCCCACGTAAGCAAGCCAGCCAAAGTCCTTGTCTTCAGTGAGAAGAATGCGATGCTCGGCATAGGCCATCTCCATCAGGTTGCGGTCAACGGATCGCCGCTGAAACTCGCTCACGGCTAAAACATCGTGCCCAGCCGAGCGCAAAGCCCGGACCACGACGAAATCACAACTCTCGTCCGCGAGAAATTGCATCCGAGCCCTACTCGGAAGTCACGCTGTAGATGCTCTCGTGAGCGATCGTATCGGCGGCATAGGCGAGGCAAGCCTGAATGTCGTTTTCCGTCAGCTTTGGATAAGCATCCAGGAGTTCTTCGACAGTAGCGCCCTCTGCCAGCTTGCGCAGCAGGAGTTCGACCGGGATCCGTGTATTGCGAACGACCGGCTTACCTTGCATCACCGAGGGATTGATTTCGATTCGACCGGTCATGACGACTCCACACAGCGATTGTAGCAATTGCCGGATGAACGATCCCGGCCTTTACGAGCGAGGTGCGCCTCTGGAAAGGTTGGGGGTCGGGCGACTCTGCGGCGGTGACGTGCGATCACACACGCGATGACGACCTCACGGTACCGACCTAAGGTATACACTCAAAGTTAACGATGCCATCACACTAGGAGCTGTTCTCGGCCAAAGGGAGGCTGAGGGTCCTATTCTAAGGAAAGCAGCGGTCGTCCGAGTCTGTAAAATGTTGCCCGGCCGTATCGCGAAAAGCGACGTACGGCGAGCTGCAACGTGAAACTCCCGTCACGCAATATGAACAAGTTTGTGTCGATACGGGGAAGGGAGTTCGAACTTGAATCATGGGCTTGAGCTTAGGCCGTCGCCTCTGCTACCCGACGGCCCTCGCGATAGGTCGGTGCTCGTAGGCGCGCCTCAGGGTTTCGATCTGCTCAGATCTCTTCGCCACGCCAAGCGCGTTCGTATGGCGGTCGCGTTCGGACATATGAGCGGTTGGAGACAAGTGGAATCAGTACTTGCCGAATCCAAAGCTGAACAGATAGACGTGCTTCTGGGCCAAGCATTTTTTCAAACAGAACCCGAGCTACTGTACAAGCTGCTGAACTTGTGCAAAAACTCGACCGGGCCGAAGTTCCGCGCAAAGCTTGCATCGATCGATAGTACCTTTCATCCGAAAGCCTGGATCATTACGGGCGATGAGTGCTCGGAAGCGATCGTTGGGTCTGGAAATCTCTCCGAGGGAGGGATGGTGCGCAATGTGGAGTGCGGATTGTACACGAGAGAGCCAATGAATGTCGCTGCCCTGGAGCAATGGTTCGATTCGCAGTGGGCGTTAGGATCTCCTTTGGAGAGGTCGCATGAACTCTATATCCAGAAGTATAAGAATCTGGAACAGTTCAAGAAAGGTCTCCGAGCAAAACTGCGGAACGCCGAGAGCGAAATCGCGGATAGAGAGGCATCCTGGCGACGCAAGGATGCACTGGCGAAAGCGATTCAGTACTGGAATACCGAGGATGGCAAAGCCGCCGTCGAGCAAAGGAGGTCTGCGATTCTGCGGATGAGAGACGCACTTGGCTACCCGGAATACAACTTCACCGGCGACGACTGGAACACCTTCCTTCGGATCCCAGAGCTTGGCCGCATTCGGCTTGGCCACGCGGCGAAGACGATCGCGAGCATTGCTCGGCTAAAGAGCGTGCTCACGAAGCTCAAAGACCGGGTCCTCAGTTATGAAAGTGCTGTCGATTCGTTGATCGGCATACCCGGTATCGGCCGAAATCTTGCGACAAAACTAGTAGTCGTGCAGAGTCCGACTGAGAATGTAGCATTTAATGAGCCAATCGAGCGCGCCCTACAATCCTTCGGCTACCCCTCACCGGATGGCGAATTTAGCGGCAGCGTGTATCGTCAATTGATAAGAGAATTGAGCCCTTTCATCGAGGAATGCGAAGTTCAAGGCCTAGACCGTGCTGCCGCCCTTGATGCTTTCTTTTACTCTTACGCAATCGAGCAGAACTTATTGCCTCGTCAAAATCCTTCAAGCGGAGCTTCTTCGTCGCCGGCCCCTGAGGAGGCCACTGCGATCCTGGCGCTAGTCGAACCGCAGTGGCTGAACCAAGCCCTGAACGAGCTACGTGATGGCAAGCCCGAGATCTACTTCGGCACAGACTCGCTGAGGGTCGGGCCAGCGTTCGAGATTGAACCCCGGAGTGTATACTTCAAGGTGACCGGCAAGCCAGAGGTAGTTGCCCGCGCTGAGTTCGCCGGTATCACTGATCGAAACCCCGCCGGGAAGCGGCTGCAGGGTTTCGCAAATGACGCTAAATGGAAGTACTATTATGGGTTTCGAAGTCTGATCAATCTGGAAACACCAGTGCCGCTGTCTGAACTCCGAGACAGGAACGGTGGCCACATCCGTAATGACTTGAGTGGCTCCTGTGTAATCAGTGACCCCGATCTATAGGTTTCGTAGATTGCCCATTCTCCCATCGGCGCTGAAAGCCGGTGGAATGCATCGGAACCGAGGGCTCCTAACGCCTAATGCCTACCGCTTCCCCGCCGTAGCTCACTTTCCTCTACAGCTCCGCCTCGATTTCGCCCGGCCCCATGTATCCCGCCGTCCGTATCTGCACCACACTGTTTCGCGGCCCGGGGCTGGGTGATTCGTCCACGGGCAGATCGCGCAGCCGGGTCCGGTTCCACGCGCCACTCACGGTTTGTGGAAAGGGATCGGGTGGCAGCGTAGTCTTCACGCCAAGAGCGGCAAGTGCGGCGGCGAGTTCTATAGAAGATGCGGGCGCGTCATTCGATTCCCGCATGGCTTCGCAAGTCGCGGTGCTACCATCGCATAGGATGGGAAAATTCAAGCCCGCGCGGCGCGGCAAAAAGAAGGGTTCCACCGCGCCTCCGGGAGGCGTAGCTTGCGTCGTACTGCTGCTCGCCGGCATGGTTCTTGTGATGCTTTTCATGTACTGGGTGCTCAAAAGTGCGAACGGATAACCGCCTATCGGGCCAAATGCGGCCAGTCGAGATCGTGCCCCATTATTTGATGACGGCGGAAGGCTCGGCGCTGATCAAAATGGGCAACACGCACGTGCTGTGCGCCGCCAGCGTGGAAGATAGCGTGCCGCAGTTTCTGCGCAATTCGGGCAAAGGATGGGTGACGGCGGAATACGCCATGCTCCCCCGCGCCACGGCCAAGCGCACGCCGCGCGAGGTGACTAAGGGCCGGCCGTCGGGACGGACGCATGAGATCCAACGGCTGATCGGCCGTGCGTTGCGGTCGGTGATCGATACCTCGATCCTCGGCGAGCGCACCGTCGCCATCGATTGCGACGTCATACAGGCCGATGGCGGCACGCGCACCGCGTCCATCACCGGCGCATTCGTGGCGCTGTCGCTGGCGGTAAGGCAATTGATGAAGTTCGGCTCGCTGAAGAAGTCGCCCATTCGCGATTCCGTGGCCGCGGTAAGCGTGGGACTGGTGCGCGGCGTGCCGCTGCTCGATCTCAACTACGAGGAAGACTCGCAGGCGGACGTCGATATGAACGTGGTGATGACCGGCTCCGGCAAATTCGTCGAAGTGCAGGGCACGGCCGAACACGATCCCTTCGACGACGCGCAGATGGCGCAGCTAATTGCGCTGGCGCGTTCCGGCATCGCCGAGTTGGCGGAGCTGCAAAAGCGGGTGGTTGCCGTTTGACGGTTTATTGCGCCACGGGCAATACCGGCAAGCTCAAGGAATTCCAACTGGCCGCGATGGGAACCGGCATCGACGTGGCTTTGCTGCCGGGCTTTCGTGAAATTCCGGAGTGCGAGGAAGACGGCGCCACCTTCGCCGAAAATGCCGCGATCAAAGCCCGCCACTACGGCCCGCATGCCGCCGGCGTGTTATTCGCCGACGATTCCGGGCTGGTGGTGGACGCCCTCGACGGCGCGCCCGGCGTCCACTCGGCGCGCTTCGCCGGGCCCGGCGCGAACGACGAGCGGAACAGCCGCCTCTTGCTCGAGAAATTGCGCGGCGTGCGCCACCGGACGGCGCGGTTCGTTTGCGTGATTGCGCTGGCGCAAGGCGCCAAGGTGCGCAGCCTCTTCGAAGGGTCCGTGGAAGGCGTCATTCTGGAAGAGCCAAGCGGCGCCGGAGGGTTCGGCTACGACCCGCTGTTCTATTACCCGCCCCTCGGATGCACGTTTGGCGAGGCCGCCGAAGAACGGAAACTGGCGGTGAGCCATCGCGGCCAGGCCTTCGGCAAAATGCTGCGCAGTTTGCAGACGCAGTAACGCCGGCGGTCTTGCCGCCGGTTCTTTTTTCATAAAACATTCCCTTTCCACCCGAAAACATTTCTAGTACATTATGTTGTATGCAGAACAATCGCGATTCGTCCATTTTGCGCAGTCTGGCCGTCGCGTTCGGGGACGGTCTGGCATTCGGCGTAGGCATGAAGCTAACGCAAGGCGGCGGGCGGGGCGGCGAAGCTCCGGCGCCTGAGATGGCGCGTGAGGCAGCCCCGGCAGCCGACTTGACGCCGCTGCTGGAACGCCTCGATGCCATCGAAGAGCGCGTCGGCAAGGTGGAGCGGGCGGCGATCGCGCCCTCATCCGCCGCGGCGCCGGCCCCGTTCGACCAAAAGGTGCTCGAGGCCATCGTGAAAGCGCTCGACGCGCGGTTGCTGGAGCAGGCCGGACAGGTGGAGCGGCGGCTCACGGAGCTGGAAGCCAAGCTTGCGATTGAGCTGAAGACTTTGCATCAGCAGGATCGCCAAGTGGTGAACGGCGTGCAAACGCACATCGAAGAGTTGAACGGGCAGTTCAACGACCAACTGGCCGCGATCCGCCGCCGGTCGGACGAGGAGCGCGCGTCCATGCAGCGCGAGATTGCGGCGTTGCATCGCGAGTTCGCAATCGAAGCGGCGCTGGCCGTGGAACACTGCACCGCGGAGCTGCGGACGGAGATCCGATCGAGGGATAGCCAGATCGTCGA
Source organism: Bryobacterales bacterium (assembly GCA_003135055.1). Lineage (GTDB taxonomy): Bacteria > Acidobacteriota > Terriglobia > Bryobacterales > Bryobacteraceae > PALSA-243. Next base: position 9,733 of record PLDF01000356.1, read on the forward strand.
GCTGCGAGCGCGGCTTGAGGTTGGCGACGAGAAACTCCGCAACGTGGTTTTGGCCATTGGGCAGGCGTGCCAGACGGTGCTTGGAGGTACCGTGGCGCCGGCGGAGGCCGACCCGGAACGCGTCGCTGTACCGGAGCGTGCGCCGGAGCGTGCGCCGGAGCGTGTGGCCGAACCTTCCACCGAATTGCCTCTGCCGGGCTTCGCGCAGCCCAGGCTGGCGGCTCGCGCCATGCCGGTGGCGCTGGTCTCGTCGCTGGCGTTGTCGGCCGCCGGCCTCGCCGTGCTGCATTACCTGTAATCCGCTCGACTTCGTTTCCTTACAATAGAGGAATGACAACCTTTACCATCGCCGGGCGGGAGTTCCGCTCGCGCTTGATCGTTGGGACGGGAAAGTATCGCAGTTTCCAGGAAATGCAGCGGTGCCACCAGGCGTCGGGCGCGGAAATAGTCACGGTGGCGGTGCGACGCGTCAATCTCACGGACCGCTCCAAGGAGTCGCTGCTCGATTACATCGACCGCTCGAAGCTATTCATTCTGCCTAACACCGCCGGATGCTACACCGCCGATGACGCCGTGCGCACAGCCATGCTGGCCCGCGAAGTGGGACTTTCGAACTGGGTGAAGCTGGAAGTGATCGGCGACGAAAAGACGCTGTTTCCGGATAATTTCGGGCTCCTCGAAGCCACGCGAATTCTGGTCAAGGAGGGCTTCGTGGTCCTGCCGTATACCAACGACGATGTGGTTACCGCGCGCAAGCTCATCGACGCGGGCGCGGCCGCGGTAATGCCCCTGGCGGCGCCGATCGGCTCCGGACTGGGCATACAGAACCCCGTCAATTTGCGGATTCTGCGCGAGCAGATCACCTCAGTGCCGATGATTGTGGATGCCGGCGTGGGAACCGCATCGGATGCCGCGATCGCGATGGAATTAGGCGCCGACGGCATCCTGATGAATACGGCGATCGCCGCGGCGGACGATTCGGAAAAGATGGCTCTGGCGATGAAGCTGGCAGTGGAAGCCGGGCGTCTGGCGTACGAAGCCGGGCGGATGCCGAAGAAACTGTACGCAGCGGCGAGCAGTCCCTTGGCCGGCGTGGTGGGAAGTTAATTGTGGCGCACGCACTCCTGCGTGCCGCGTCCCCACTCATGGGGACGCGTGTTTCACGTCGGCGGGGTTCACCCCATGGTTCACCCCATGGTTTAGCCCATGGTTTAGCCCATGGTTTAACCCAAAGGACGCGTTCACACGAGTGTGAACGCTGCACGCATGAGTGCGTGCGCCACGTCGCAGCCCTGGTCATCCTATTGGCTGGCTTGGCCGGCGCCTCAGCCGCGCAGCAGCAGGCGAAGCGCCCGGACGGCCTCTATGCTCAGATCCGCACTTCCAAGGGCTTGATCGTCGCCCGGCTGGAGGCCGATCTCACGCCGCTTACCGTCGCGAATTTTGTAGGCTTGGCCGAAGGCACTATCGCGAACTCAGCCTTCGACCTCGGCCGCCCCTTCTACGACGGCTCCGTCTACCATCGAGTGGTCCCCGGCCATGTCATTCAAACCGGCATCCCCCAATCGGATCGCGCCAAGGGCCCCGGCTACACGTTCCCGAATGAGATCCACGCACGGTTGAGCCACAATCACGCCGGCGCGCTCAACATGGCCAACGCAGGGCCCAACACCAACGCCGCTCAGTTCTGCATCACGCTGGGCGACCGCTCCTACCTCGACGGCGACTTCAACGTGTTCGGCGACGTAGTGGAGGGCATGGACGTAGTGATGCGCATTGTGCAGGGCGATGTGGTGGAGAGCGTGCGCATCGTTCGCACAGGCGCCAAGGCCCAGGCGTTCCACCCCACCACCGAGTCCTTCCAGGCAATGGTCCTTGCGGCCCAGCAACGCGTGGCCGAGCATGTGGAGAAGAAGCGGCTCGCGGAGCGGGATTGGATTGCGCGCAACTATCCCAAGGCCTCCGGGCCGGAAGCCACTGGGCCATCTGGCGGAGTTCTGACGGAGCAACTGGCCGCGGGACATCCGGCGGCGAACAGTGCCACGCCAGGCAGCGCCGGCCCACTCCGCGTGCGTTATCGCGGGACCGAAGTCCGGTACGTGGGGGACGTGCTCGGGCGGGGGGGGCCGCCGCTCGAAGCAACCAGCTTCGGCAGCGGCGAGAGCGGCGTTCCCGGCTTCGTAGATCCCCCGCAGGCGTTCACCGTAGATGCGGGAAAGACGAAGCTCAACCCCGGCCTCGATGGCGCCATCGCCGCCATGCAACCGGGCGAGCGCCGCGTGGTGATTGTGCCGGCTGCCATGGGGTATGGCCGTGCCGGACTCTATACGCCAGAGACTCCCGGTAAGCGCCGCTTCGTGGTCTCGCCCAACGCGCTGCTGGTCTATGACGTTGAGGTGTTAGTGAACCAGTGAAGAAGATTTTGCGGGGCAGGTTGCGAACGTGCGGCCTGGGCCCAGATAACCCGCTGCCGCTTCGGGTGGACATTAACTTGGTGAATGCAGCCCGCTTGCACCTTTTCAACGGCAAGCCGCCTTCGAGGCCCGGCCCGCGACAAAACCCGATCACAAGCTGTATCCCCATGAAAACAATACACAAACCCCCAAGCCGCTTTTTCCTATACTGTATCCTATAAGTAGGACAGACCTCCTGGTCTGTCCCCTTCGATGTACCAAGCGACCTTAGTCCCAACGTACAGTTATCCGCGCCCGCGGCTCCTCTCGGATCGGCCGTTCGCCGCGCCTCGGATCTTTGACAATTGAATAATCGACGGGCCGGCGCAAGCGAACCGCGATCGCTTCCGCGCCGGCCAGTCGACGGCGCTCCGCCCTTCAACCCCTTTTGACGTATGTTACCCGTAACAAACTATTGTAGTTGCTTCACTCTGGCCGCTGTCATCACCGGAATCACGATCCGATCTTCCGGGGCCGCAACCCGGTCGGGCGCTCTCGATTATCCGATATGCCAAACGACCCTAGTCCCACAAACGGACACTATTCCGCGCCCGTCCAGCCGCCGCAAGACCACGCCAGCCGCCCCCACGAAGAGCCGTGAGAAATCAAGCCCGCGAGAAACCAAGCCATCCACGCATTTCGCCCATTTCTGAGACGCACCCCCTGCGCCTTTCGCTTATCACGCGGAACGTCGAGCTGCCGCCCACCGCTAAATCCAGACCTTCACCAGCGGAGCCCCATTCTTGCACCACTCGCAATGATCGCTGTCCACCGCATAGCTGGCGTCCAGCTTCGCCAGGTAATAAAGCGGCAGGTTGCCGAAATCGGCGCATCCGGGGTGCGGCTGGTAGATGACCACGGCCAGCCCCACTACCATCGCTCCGCGCGATTCCAGCAGCTTTCGCAGCTCGGAAAGTTTGCTTCCGGTGCGCAGGATGTCATCCACCAGAACTACCGGCTCGCCGGGCTGCGGGTCTAGGAACTGGCGAAAGTGCAGGGGGTCCTTGGCGTTATCGCGCTCCGCCCAGTAGACCTGTTTGGCGCGCAACGCCTCGCACACGCCGAAGGCCACCGGCAGGCCGCCGGTGATGGGCGTCACGATGGAAAGGTCCTGCGTGATGGCGCGGATCTCGGGATTGGCGCGCAATAGCCGGGCCAGGCCTACCGATAGCAAACGCTGGTATTGGTAGTGACGCAAGGCGAGGGGAACCTGCAGGTATTCGTTCGAGTGCAAGCCCTTTGGATCTTCAAAGTGCCCCTCGCGCAGCGCGCCCGTCTCGCGCAGCACGCCGACAACATCTTCTTGAGTGGGAAGCAGGTGCATGTTCAGTTGGCTCCGTGGCCCGTCAGAACCCGTGGAATTGTGCGCAGCAAAATATTCCAATCGAGCGCGAGCGACCAATTATCAATGTACTGCATGTCCATCTTCATCCAGGTTTCAAAATCCACCTGGTCGCGCCCGCAAACCGCCCAGAGGCACGTCAGTCCGGGGCGCATGCGCAACCGGCGGCGCTGCCAGCGCTTGTACCGCTCCACCTCGCTGGGCACCGCCGGCCGCGGACCCACCAGCGACATATCGCCCCGCAGTACGTTCCACAACTGCGGCCACTCGTCGATGGAAAACTTGCGCAGATAATGCCCCACGCCCGTCTGCCGCGGGTCGCCGGGAATCTTGAACGCGGTTTCGCGCGTGTTCAGGTGCGCCAGCGCGGGCTTCAGCTCCTCGGCGTTCTCCACCATGGAGCGGAATTTGTAGAACACAAACTGGCGGCCGTTCAAACCGCAACGGACCTGGCTGAAGATGGCCGGTCCGCGAGACGTCAGGCGGATGAGGATGGCGATAGCCGCCATCAACGGCGAGAGCGCGATCAGCGCGGCGCCGGCGATCGTCATATCGGTGATCCGCTTCGCCAGCAGGCGGATTTCATCGTCGGGAGCGGCGGAAAAGGTCAGCAGCGGCGTCGGGCCCAACCGGTCGAGCGAGATGGTGCTGTTGACGTGCGGGAAGAAATCCACCGCGATGCGGGTGCGGACGCCCTCTTCGTCGCAGAGCAGAAATACTTCTTCCAGGCCGGCCAGGCTTTCGCTGCCCACGGCGAACACGATTTCGTCGATCACGTGTTCGCGCAGCAGCGCGGGCAATTCGTGGATGGGATAGACCGGGTACTTGGCTCCCAATGCGATTTCCGCAGGGGCCGTTGCCGGCCGTTCGCTGAGGAATCCGCGCAGCCGCACGCCGTACTCCACCGAGTCCTCCAGCGCCTTGGCCAATTGCCGGGCGCGGTCTCCGGTACCCACCACCATTAGATAGTGCGGCCGGGTGAAGCCGCGGCGCAGAGCTCCGGAGACGCGTCCGGCTGTGAGGCGAAAAGTCAGCAGCAGGATCCAGGCGAGAGCGGCGAACAGCAATACAAAGAAGCGGCTCAACTCGAGCCGCAACACATACTCCAGCACCACCAGGCACAGCGCGCCATAGACGCACTGCTTGGCGGCGTCGCGAAGAATGACGCGCGGGTGGCCGGAATCCAGCTTTTCGTAGATTTCGAGCCACCATGCGATGGCTATCCAAGCCAGCAGTGCCGAGCCAAGAACCAGCGCCATCTGTTCCGGGGTGAGAAAGAAGACGTGTTCCAGGTGCAGGATGGAGCGCGTCCGATAGGCCAGGGCAAACGCCAGGGAGACCAGCAGGATGTCCGATATTCCAAACAAAACACGGGCTTTACGTGGCCGGCTGAACATCCGGATTCAGCATAGCATGGTTGCGGGGCAGCCAATCGTGGAACACGTGGCAATTTCCGCCGCAAAGCCGCGAATCCCCGAAACGGTTACGCACCCCCATATGCTGTCGACGCCGACGTCGACGTGCGCTCCCTAGTAAACTGCGATGATGAAGCTTCCCATGCATCCGGACGCCGCCAAACAGGAATGGCTCGCGGCGGCGCGCGCCGCCATGGAGATCGAATCCGCGTCCATCGCGCGCGCGGCGGCGCGCCTCAATGGCGCGCTGATCCAGGCCGTCGATCTGATTCTGGCGCATCCGGGCAAGGTGATGGTGACGGGCATAGGAAAGTCCGGCCACGTTGCGCGCAAGATCGCCGCCACGCTTTGCAGCACCGGAACCACGGCGGTGTTTCTTCATCCGGCGGAGGCGGTGCATGGCGATCTGGGCATTTATACGCCCGGCGATCCCACGGTGCTGGTGTCGAAGAACGGCGCTTCGGAGGAATTGCGGACCCTGGCGCCGCTGCTGCGCGATTTCGATTCGCCGCTGATCGGCATCCTGGGAAGCGCGTCGTCGCCGTTGGCCGCGGAGCTGGACGTGCTGCTGGACGCTTCCGTGGAGCGCGAAGCCGACCCCAACAACCTTGCGCCAACCGCCAGTGCGATCACGGCGCTGGCCGTGGGGCACGCCTTGGCGATCGCTCTGATGTGCGCGCGCAAGTTCACGCCGGAAGAGTTCGGACGCCTGCATCCGGGCGGACAGCTCGGGCGCAACTTGCGGCTATTCGTTCGCGGCGCCATGCATGTGGAGGACGAAGTGGCGCGCGTGGCTCCGGAAACCGCGTTGCGCGACGTGATCATCGCCATGACTCGCAAACCGCTCGGCGCCGCCTGCGTGGTGACGCCAAATGGAACGTTGGCCGGGTTCATTACCGATGGCGACTTGCGCCGCGTTCTGACCAACCACGACGATATCCGCACCCTACGCGCCGAACACGCCATGACGCGCCAGCCTGTGACCATCGGCCCCGGCGCCACGTTGGGCGAAGCGCTCGAGCTGATGGAACGGCGCGAGTCGCAGATTTCGGTGCTGCCGGTGGTGGATGACGCCGGCCGCGCGCTGGGTCTGTTGCGGCTGCACGACGTGTTTCTGGGATCGCAGCGCGGCTCGCCCGAAAAACTTTAGCCCCAGAAGCAAAAAAAGTAAAAAAACTATTCCTCCGGCCGATAAGAGAATTTCAATCGGAAGAGGATTCTTTGACAACCATCGGTGCGAGTGGCTGGTCTCGGCTTGTTTTGGGCTGCCTGTTGGCAATCCCCATTATCGGCCTTTCATCACAGGAGAGCCGGATTACAGGCTCTATCGACGGCAACCGTGCCGTGGCGCTCAAGGGGAATATCCAAGCCCGGGCGCTGCCGGCGAACGACCGCGGAGCGCTAGACCCGTTGACGCCCATCCCTTATATGAGGATGGCCCTGAAGCCGACGGCCGGGCAGGCCGCCGATCTCGAGCAGTTTCTGGAAGCGCAGCGCGACCCGTCGTCGAGCGATTACCAGCGATGGCTGACGCCGGAGGAATTCGGCGACCGGTTCGGCGTGAATCAGAACGATATCGACCAGATCCGGTCATGGCTCGAATCGCAGGGATTTGCCGTGGAACAGGTGGCGCGGGCGCGGAACTGGATCGCGTTTAGCGGCACGGCGGGGCAGGTGGGCAAAACGTTTCGCACCGAGCTGCACCGCTACCAGGCGGATGGCGAGACGCACTTCGCCAACGCCACCGCACCCTCGGTTCCGGAGGCCCTCGCGGGCATCGTCGGCGAGGTGCATGGGTTGGACGACTTCCATCCCAGGCCGCCGCGGACGAAGAAGATCGTCCCCGATTTCACTACGTCGAGCGGCGCTCACTACCTGTCCCCCGACGACCTGGCGGCGATTTACGATATCTCTGCGCTCTACAAGGCGGGCTATGATGGAACCGGACAGAAGTTAGTCATCGCGGGACAGACGGATATCAGCCTCGCCGACATCCGGGGCTTCCGCAGCCAGTTCGGCCTGGCCGCGAAGGACCCGCAGTTAGTGCTGTACGGCCCCGATCCGGGAGTCAGTCCCGACGATCAGGTTGAATCGGACCTCGACCTGGAATGGTCGGGCGCGGTGGCGCGCAATGCGACTATTATCTTCGTCTATTCGCAGGATACATTCGAATCGGCGCAGTATGCCATCGATCAGAACCTGGCCCCGGTGATCAGCGTGAGTTATGGCGCGTGCGAGCTGGGAATGTCCGCGTCCGGCAGGGCGGCGGTACAGCAGGCGAATGCGGAGGGCATTACATGGATGAATTCATCGGGCGATTCGGGAGCGGCCGGCTGCGATTGGGGCGGCCCGCTGACCGCCCAATACGGGCCCGCGGTTACCTATCCCGCGGACATACCCGAGATTACCGCGGTGGGCGGCGCGGAATTCAATGAGTCCGGCAGCGCCGGCTGGAGCGCGCAAAACAGCGCAACTTGGGGGTCGGCGGCTGGCTACCTGCCCGAAAAGGCTTGGAACGATACGTCCCTCGGAGGGGGAATTTGGGCTTCGGGCGGAGGCGCCAGCGTGGTGTTTCCAAAGCCGTGGTGGCAGGCCGGACCTGGCGTACCCAGCGACAACGCCCGCGACGTTCCCGACATCTCGCTCACGGCGTCGGGCGATCACGACGGCTACTTGATCTATCTCTCCGGCGGAGTGATGTCGGTGGGCGGAACGTCGGCATCGTCGCCTGCATTCGCCGGCATTGTTGCGATCGTCAACCAATATGTAGTTGCCAAGGGCGTGCAGGCGAAACCCGGCTTGGGAAACATCAATCCCACGCTCTATAGCTTGGCGCAGAATACCACCGGCATCATTCATGACATAACGGTGGGCGACAACATTGTGCCCTGTGCGGGCAAGAGCGTGGGCTGTGCCACCGGGTCGTTCGGTTACAAGGCCGGAGTGGGGTACGATCTGGTTACCGGGTTGGGGTCGGTGGATGCTTATAACCTGGTGACTAAGTGGGCCAGCCTGCCAGTTACGATCGGCACGACCATGACTCTCACTGCCAGCCCTGCTAGTATTGCGCAGAGCGCCACTACTCAATTGACGGCGAAGATTACCGTGGTGACGGGCACGAATCCGCCCACCGGCAGTGTTACGTTTACGGCGGGCGGCGTGTCGCTTGGCTCCGCGGCCGCAATCGTTTCCGGCGCCACGTCCACGGCGGTACTCGCGGTAAAGGGAACAAGCCTCAGCGGAAGCAGCGATGCTATCACCGCCAGTTATACCGCCGCGGGCAGCTTCAGTAACTCGACCGCCTCCGCGACGGTAACAGTTACCGGAACGCCGGTAGCCACCAAGACCGTAACGACCGCCGGCGCGGCCAGTCTCGCGGCCACCGGAACGGCGCAACTGACGGCAACCGTTACGCCGGCAAGCGGGAGCGTTCCACCCACCGGCTCGGTGACTTTCTCGGCGGGAACTACCGTGCTGGGAACTGCGACGCTGGGGGCTGCTACCGCAGCTTCAAACGCAACGGCCACGCTGAGCGTGAGCGCCAGTAAGCTTGCGGCGGGGGCGAACAGCATTACGTCGAGCTATGCGGGCAACGGCAGTTTCACCAGTTCTGCTTCTGCGGCGATAACGGTGACGGTAGCGGCTCCCCTGATTGCCACTACGGCTTCGTTGGCGGCTAACCCGGCCGGCATTGCTCAGAGCGCGTCGACGGTCTTGACCGTAACAGTCAAGGCGGCAAGCGGAAGCACCGCGCCAACCGGCAGCGTAACCTTCTCGGCCGGGAACGCTTCGCTGGGCACGGCTAAGCTAGCGGGCTCCGGCGCATCCGTGACGGCGGCTCTGACTGTGAATGGCAGCAGCCTTGCCGAGGGAAGCAACCCGGTGACGGCAAGTTATGGCGGCGATAGCAACTTTAGCGGGTCCACGGCTTCAATCGCTGTCACAGTGGCTCTACCGCTGGCTGCTACCACGACGGTGGCCGCGGCCAGCCCGGCCAGTATCGCGCAAGGCGCGACTGCTCAGTTGACCGCTACGGTGAAGGCCGCCAGCGGCAGCGCGGCGCCGGCGGGAAGCGTGACGTTCTCCGCCGGGAATGTTGCGCTGGGTACGGCGACGCTGGCGGGCTCGGGCGGAACCGCGACAGCGGTGTTGAGCTTAGCCGGCGGCAAATTGAGTCTGGGTAGCAACAGCATCACCACGAGTTATGCGGGCAATAGCACCTTTGCGGCATCGACGGGTTCCGTGATTGTAGTGGTGACTGCGCCGCCGGTAGCGACTGCAACCGCTATCGCGGCTAGCCCGGCAAGTATTGCGCAGAGCGCGACTACTCAGTTGACAGCTACCGTTAAGGCGGCAAGCGGCAGCGCGGCGCCGGCGGGAAGCGTGACGTTCTCTGCCGGGAGTGTTGCGCTGGGCACGGCGACGCTGGCGGGCTCCGGCGAAACCGCGACAGCGCTGTTGAGCGTAGCCGCGGGCAAGTTGAGTCTGGGCAGCAACAGCATCACCGCGAGTTATGTGGCCAACAGCAGCTTCGCCGCATCGACGGGCTCCGTGATTGTGGTGGTAACTGCTCCGCTGGTAGCGACTGCAACCGTAGTCGCGGCTAGTCCGGCGAGTATTGCGCAGAGCGCCAGCACTCAATTGACGGCTACCGTTAAGGCGGCCAGCGGGAGTGTGGCGCCGGCGGGAAGCGTAACGTTCTCTGCTGGGAATGTCGCCCTGGGTACGGCGACGCTGGCGGGCTCCGGCGGAACCGCGACAGCGGCCTTGACTGTAAAGGGTAGCAGTTTGGCAGAAGGAAGCAACCCGGTGGCGGCCAGTTATGGCGGCAATAGCAGCTTTAGCGGATCCGCCGCTTCGGTGACGGTCACTGTGGCTCTGCCGCTGACGGCTACCACGTTGGTGGCCGCGGCCAGTCCACCAACAATTGCTCCAAACGCAACCACCACACTTACCGTGATGGTAAAGGCCGCAAGCGGGGCCGCTCTGCCGGCTGGAACAGTGAGCTTCGCCCTTGGGAATACGTCTCTTGGCAGCGCAACATTGACGGTTACGGGCGGAATGGCGGCGGCTGTCTTGAGCGTGGCAGGCAGCAAGTTGAGCGTGGGTAGTAACACGATCGCCGCGAGCTATGCGGGCAACGGCAGTTTTACGCAATCGACGGGGTCGGTGATTGTAGTGGTGACCGCGCCACTAGCCACTACGACCTTACTCGCGGCCAGCTCAGCCAGTATCGCTCAGAGCGCAACTACTCAGTTGACGGCTACGGTGAGGGCCGCAAGCGGGAGCACCGCGGCAACCGCAAGCGCGGCGCCAACCGGAAGCGTAACATTCACGGCTGGCAGTGTTTCGCTAGGGACGGCGGCATTGGTTGCTTCCGGCGCAACTGCCACCGCAAGCCTGACCGTAAATGGCAGCAGCCTTGCGGCTGGTAATGACACCGTTACAGCGAGTTACTCGGGGAGCAGCGGTTTCAGCGCCTCGAGTGGCTCGGCGGTGGTGGCGGTGGCCGCGGTGGTGGCCTCAAACGTGGTGGCGACCGCTACTAAGACTACGAATGCGCAAGCGGGATTCGCGGTCAAGCTCCAACTTCAGGAGATGGCGGGCGGGGCGACAACGCTGACTGGGTTCACGATCAACGGCACGAACTTTGCGCCGGCCATGGCGGCGGATTTCGGAGGTACGCAGATTGCGGCGCATGGCACGCTCACTTCGACGATGAATATTCAGTGGACGCCTCTACCGGCGACGCTGGTGTTCGTGTTCAGCGGGGTGGATGGGTCGGGGCGGCAATGGACCCAGACGGTCTCGCTGGCAACTACCGGGAAGTGAGTCTTCCGGCCTCAGTGTGATGCACTTCGTGGGGCAGGTTGTCAAACCTGCGGCCGATTGTCAATAGGCCCGCTATGTGGGGCAGCCAATCCTGGCTGCAGCCGGCTTTCAGCCGGCTCTCTTGGCCGCGGCCGCGCCGGTTTCCGCCGGAGACGCTCCCGCCCGAGACCGTCCCCTGCTCGTGTGAACGGACATGCGGACACACACATCTTTCACCCACTAACACCGTGTCGATAACGTTCCCGACATCGCAGCGCTGCCATCTTGGAAGTGGACCGCCTGGTCAGTGGCTACCGAACCAACTCAGTACCCGGCGCGGGTACTCCCGCGGTTCGGCGGTCTGGGCGGCTACATGGGTTGCGCCGGCTACTTCCCATAACACTGTCGACGCCGGATTCGCCGCGTGTAAGTCGCGCGATTCCTGGGGCGGTATGTTTACGTCGGCCGTACCATGAATGAGCAGCACCGGAGTCTTGCTTCGGCGAAGCGCGGCAATGGGCGATGCCCGCATCACGTCCACGCCATAGCGCAAGCGCGAGTACCAGGATGCCATCCGCACCACCGGCCACGCGACTAGCGGTAACAGCCGGCTGCCTACGCGGTACTCGGCCACATCCTCAAAAGTGGAGAAGGGGCACTCGGCCACAATCGCCCGGAACCCCGGGTGATAAACGAGCGATTGAATCAATACCCCCGCGCCCATCGATTCGCCCAACCCGTAGATGCGCTCAACCCCCGGTTGCCCGTCCAGCCACTGCGCCCACATCGCCGTATCGCGCGCTTCTTTCAGCCCGTAGGTTACTAAGCCGCCGCCGCTCGAACCGTGGCCGCGCGCATCCGGCGTCAGCGCCGCGTATCCGTTCCGCAACAGGTACTGCAAATGCCCGGTCATGCCCAGCCGCGTATCGCCGATTCCATGCAGCAGCAATACGGCGCCGCCGTTGAATTCGGCCGGGCGAAAGAACCAGGCTTGCAACTGTATGCCGTCGGCTGCCTGCAGCACGGCCGGCTGCCAGGTTGCGCCATTCTGGCGCGCCAGGTAATCCGCCGCGCGCGAATCCGGAACGATGCGGTTGTGGATATGCAGCGACCCTTCGGCGATAAATACCGGCACTAGAACGGCGCCGGTCGATAGCCCAATTAGAACCACCGTCAAGAGTCGCTTGAGTGTCATATCTTTGCCCACAGTGTCGCCCGCGCCATACTCCCCCGGCGCGCGCAAACCCCGCAAATCCGGTATGCGCCGTTCTGGCGCTCAATCTGCATACAAGCTCTTACGAGGTGACCACCATGCTCGGTTCCCCCAGACGTTCCGCCCTGCTATCCGCGCTGATTCATGCGCTCGCGATCGTGCTCATTCTGCTTGTGGCCGCTTCCAAGCACTCCGTTCTTACGGAGCTGATGCCCATTCGCGAAACCCCGGTATACCTGCCGGTCCGCATCCACCAGCAGGGGCTCGCGGGCGGTGGAGGGCAACACTCGCCGCTGCCGCCCAGTAAGGGCCATCCGCCCAAGCCCGCGCCGCGCGTATTCACTCCGCCGGTTATGACGATTCAAGACACGCATCCGCTGTTGGAGGTGCCGCCAACCGTGCTCTCAGCGGTTGACACCCAGCTTCCCACGCTCAACCTGCCGCTGGGCAGTCTCACGGGAGTGAGTGGTCCGCAATCGGGCGGGCCGGGAAGAGGCGGCGGGATAGGCAACGGAAATCACGGCGGCAACGGCGACAAAGACGGCCCTGGAGGCGGCGACGGACCCGACGCTTTCACCGGACTTCACGGCAGGAACGTCACCCAGCCAGTCCTGCTCTCGCGGAAAGATCCCGAATACAGCGACGAAGCCCGCAAGGTCAAACTCCAAGGGCTGGTGGAACTCGGAATCGAAGTGAATTCGTCGGGCCAGGTGACCAATGTTCGCGTGCTGCGCAGCCTGGGGCTGGGCCTGGACGAGCGCGCCATCGAGGCCGTGCGCCAGTGGAAGTTCCGCCCCGGCACGGTGGATGGCAAACCAGTCTCCACCCGGGCCATGGTGGAGGTGAACTTCAGACTGTTATGACCCGTGACGTGGCGCACGCGCTCATGCAGCCGCACTCAGTCTCCGTCCCGGCTAATATCGCCGAAGCGTTTCGCCGGCGGAGCAAGCCCGGCAAAGCCCGCTGCATGAATATCGCAGAGGGCTCGCTGGAAGAAAGTCGCTATTGCCTGATCCTGGCGCAGGACCTGGGATGCGGAGACGCCACCCATCGCTCCGTCGTTGCCGAAGTTGTCAGCCGTCTGCTCGGCGCGTACGCCGCCGCCATTCTGGCTCCTCGCTCTTGACTCCTGTCTCCCGCAGGGATACCGGCGTCCTTCTCAGGGCAGGAGTGTCGGTGAAGTCGCGGATGATCTCGCCGCCCAACGCCGGCAGATCGGCGCCTGTACCTGATGAGGAGTAGGCCCGCTTCTCTTGAGCCAGTCAGCGCAGCAACTTTCGGCGTCGCGTCTCAGACGTTCTAATTGTTACCGGACTTACTCAGAACCCCAGCCATTCCACGGGCCACGTCGTAAGCGCCGGCAAGTAAGTGATCAGCAGCACGCCCACCAGCAGGATGACATAGAACGGCAGCGTCGCGCGGTAGATAAGACTCAATGGCAGCCGGAAGCGATAGGCCGAGAGACACAGGTTCATTCCGATCGGCGGCGTCAGATATCCCAATTCCAGATTCGCCAGAAAGATCACGCCCATTTGCACCGGGCTGATGCCGAACCGGGCGGCGATCGGCTGGATCAGCGGCACCATAATGATGATGGCCGAAAACACGTCCATGAAGGAGCCCTTCACCAGCAATACCAGGTTGAGCAAGATCAGGAAGACGTACTTGGAATGGATATGCAGGTCCACCCAATTGGTCAGCGTGGCGGGAACGTCCATGATCGACAGGTAGTAAGTGAGCCCCTTCGCCATTCCGATGATCAGCAGCACGCCGCCCATCACCGTGACGCACTCAAGAGCCACGCGCGGATAATCGCGGCGCACCGAGAAGCCTCCCCCCGCCAGACACTCCACGATGAAGCAATAGACCACCGTGACGGCGCCGGCTTCCACCATGGTGCTGAAGCCGCCAAACAGTCCGGCCAGCACAATCACGGGGACGGCCAATTCCCACTTAGCCTCCCACACCGCCTTGCGCGCATCGGTGAATGAGAACCTGGATCGCTCGGCGCCGCTGCGAATGCCTTGCAACACGCCCCAGGCCGAAACCATCGATACCATCAGAAGGCCGGGCACAAAGCCGCCCACAAACAGGGCGTCGATATGCACATTCTTGGCATAAACTGCGTAGAAAATCACCGGCAGGCTGGGCGGAAACAGCAGGCCGAGCGAGCCCGAGCCGTTGATCAATCCAATGGAAAAGCGCTGCGGATAGCCCGCCTTCACCAGCATCGGCAGCAGCAATCCGCCCATCGAAACAATGGTCACTCCACTTCCCGCCCACGTGAAGATGGCGCAGCCCACCGCCGTGGTGATGGCCAGTCCGCCGGGCAGCCAGCCGAACAGGGCGGTGTAGACGCGCAGCAGGCGCACGGCGGCGCCGCCCTCCACCAGCAGATACCCGGCCAGCGTATATAGCGGCAGCGAGGGCAGCACATCGGAGACCATCAGCGAGTATGCGTTGTCCGGCACAGTGGCCGCCGGCTGCCCCACGCTCCACAACAGCAGCAGGGCCACCCCGCCCAGAGTGGCAAAGATCGGGACCCCCAGCACAGCGCCGGCCAGGATCACGGGGATGCCGATCCACAACACCAGCGCGCCTGCGGGCGGCGGCGCGAACGCCAGCGCCAGCGGGACCAGCAGAAACAATGCGGCGGCCAAGCGGTGCGAACCCTTGGGCCCGGCGCCGCGGATGCCGCGGATGGTCACCAGCAGAAGACCCACTGGCATCACTACTGCGGGCGCCCAGGCCGGCACTCCCAGCGCCAGCATTTTGCCGCCCGTCCGTTCCGAAACCACAAACTGGAAGCTCGCCCAGCAAAGGCTGGCCGCAATGGCCGTCGTCAGGCCGCAGCCAAACACCCGCGTGGGGATGGTCCATTTCTCGGGAAGAAAGGTGTTAGCGGAAAGCGACAACAAGCGATCGCCGGTCGCCGCCAGCGCCGCGCCCAGAAATGCCACCCACAGAGTGAGCTGCTGTACGAAGACCACCGATCCGGGAATTCCGCTCAGCCCCAGCAGCCGCGCCACCATCTCTATCACCGGCAGCAGCGACATCACTGAGATGGCCCCGATGGCCACCGCCTTTTCCCAGCCTCCCAGCGTGCGCCACACGCCCGTCATTTAGGGGCCCGGGCGTGCGCCCGGTACTCGTCCCGCAAGCGCTGCACTTCATCGAACAAATCCGCCGGCACGATGTTGCCCTTCATCTTGGGGTAGACGGCTTCGGTCTGCTTGCGCCAGTCGGCCAGCGCCGCGGCGTCCGGCGAGGTGATGTTGAGCTTGCTCGCCCGGCGGCCCGGCTGGCCCGCCGCCATGGTCGCGATAGCCCGCGTGCCTTGCGCGCGAATATCGTCTTTCAGCGCATCGCCGGATTTGCGCGCCGCCTCCAGCATTTGCCCGCGCTGCGCCGCCGGAATCTTTTCCCATGTGGCTTTGGAAATGATGGTCGCCCCAATCAGCGGAGCCCATTTCACATCGCACATGTAATTGGCCAGTTTGTAGAGGTCCATAGTTTCCGCGTACAGCGCGGTGGTGGGTACCGCGTCGATGCCATGGGTTTCCAGTTGCTGCACGATGTCGGTCGCCGCCAGCGGGACCACTCGAAAGCCGGCGGCCTTCCATAGCTGCTCTTCGTTGGGATCGCCCGCCCAGGTAAACAGCCGCAGCTTGCGCAGGTCGTCGAGCCTCTGCACCGGCTTGGTGGAGAAGAACTGCACCCAACCCGCATCGCCCCAGTTGAGCAACTGGAATCCCTTGTCCTCGATGCGCTTTTCCAGCTTGGGACCGATGCGGTCGCGCACGTAATCCAGCTCTTCATACGTGTCGAACATCATGGGGATCTGCAGGCACGCCACTCCCTGATCGATGTCGCCAAGCCCTGCCCCGGAGAGCGCCGCCGCCTGAATGGACCCGATGCGCAGGCGCCTGACGCTATCGGGCTCATCGCCGATCACGCCGCCGGCGCGAATCGACAGCGTGACATTGCCGCCCGAGATGCGCTTCCATTCCGCGCCCATGTTCTCCATCACCTTGAACCACGCCGAATCCGCCGGAGCCAGCGTGGCCATGATGATATCCACCTTTTGGGCGCGGGCCGTCACCGCCAGGCCGCCTAGGTTTGCCCAAATTAGCATCGCCCAAATTGGCATCACGCACGTTACGATCTTCCTGAACATTCGATCCTCCGTTTACTGTCCCTTAGGCGCCGATTCGAGAAACAGTTCATCAGCATGCTTCAACAGCCATCGCGCGCGGCGTTGCGCCACCAGGTTCGCCAGCCGGTTGGGCGGATCGGCGTCCGCATCCACAGCCAGGGCTTTCTGCAGCATGGACTTGAATTCGGCCAGGTTCTGCGCCGGTATGCAGGCATTCTCCGCAAACGAAACATACGTTCCGGCCCGCTTGCCTTTCGAAAGCTCGATGGCGCGATCGAAGTGCTGCCGCATGAGCTTCTGCTGTTCTTCCAATTTGACGCCGCTGTGGGCCGCTTCGAGCGTGATCAGAAACTCCGGCACGGCGCCCGCGTTGAAACCCTCGTCCAGCTCAGCCACGCGGCGCACAATCGTCTCCACCAGCGGCAGCTCGGCGATCATCTCCGGACTGGTCTTCGACAGCGAAATCGCCAGGCCGCGCGAGGCCGCGGTCCAATAGAGCAGCGGCACGTCGCGCTTTCCGGTTTTCTTGAGCGCCGCATCGGCATCGTTATCGAGCGCGGCTGCGAAGCCGGGATGCAGCGTTTCCAGGCCGCGGACGCCATAGCGGTTAGCCCGCAGGTAGAGCTTGCGCGCCCGATCGCGCAAGGCGTCGGCGCGCTCCAGACTCTCTTCCTTCACTTCATCGATGCGCGCGTCCACGAAGGCGTAGGAATACTCCGTAAAGCCACTGGCCGCCGCCAGCAACAGGCCGGTGTGCTTGGGCGTTTCATCGAGCAGGCTCTCATACATCTTCAAGCCGAACGGAATGGCGGCGGCGACCAGGTCCGGATCGTCGTCGCTCTCATACGTCGAGCCGCCCGAGGCCAGCGCGTTGCCCACCTGGTTGATCGCCAAGCGCTTGAGCGAACAGCCCGGCCCCACGGCCAGCATTAGGCAGGCGATCCCGAGTCGCAATGGAGTGATCGGCGCTGGAGTGATCATTAGATCATATATTCCCACATCAGGACCGGCCAACGCTCCAGGCGGCGCGCCAAAACACGCTCATTTTTCGCCGGCAATCAAGTGCCGTGGCGATTGCGGAACCGGAACCAGCCGGGCTGCGGAGAAGCCTGCTTCGCGCAGCATATCCCGATGCTCTCTCGCCGCGTAGGCATCGCCGCCCGGCGTTTGCCCCGGCATCTCAAACTGAATGTCGCGGAAATTGGCGGTGTTACTCGATCTTCGTTGGGCACGAATCAGACGAAAATGCTCGATAGGCTGCCTACCAAGCCAGAAGTAGCCAGAAGAATGCCTACTTCGTTGATAATCGTAGAGTTGGGCGGACCGGAAATCGCGATTCCAGCGGCGAAGAATTTTCGACCGCTGCGCAACCTCGGCAAGACCGTTCGCAAGACTATCGATACGGTGATGGCTAACCGAAAAGCGCGTTGACTCTGAGCGGGCATCATGATTGGCCAGTTATGCCGCACGATCTGCCAAAGCAGGGACGCGCCATTCCAACAGGTAGGGCGCGATCCAGCCAAGCGGCGCCACGTCCGCCTCACTGCCATTCTGGCGCCGGGAACCGGGAGCTAACGATGCGCCCTGGAAGGACGTGCGCCGGCTTGGCGCCACCGGCGAGTGTAGGATGGTCGAAGATGGGAATGGACATTGCGGAGATCGTCACTCTTGCCGGGAACGAGGGCCGGCCGGGCTTGAACGGGTGGATTGGGGAGCGCGCCGAACTGTTTTGCAAGGATAGCCACGTCGTTGAATCGCTGTTTTCCAGTTTGATGGAGGCTTCGATCGGGGCGGCTCTCTGGTTCGCGGTTGTTCCGCGAGCGAAGGGCTTCCTGACTCCCGCGGTTACATTGGAATTGGAGCGCGTGGAAGCCGCTAACAGGCACTTATGGGTCACTGGAGTCTGTCACATCATGATGCCGCACATTGCGGAGAAAGTGCGCCTTGCGTGGGAAGGGCGATCTCTTGTTCGGGTGGCACTACTACCATTGCGGCGGTGGTTTTCCAGGTTTGGTGTTATTCGCTTCAATTGAGGGCTTCGAAAAGGCCCTCCGGAGCGCGCGGCCGGAGATCGCTTCCAACTGGCGTCTCTGCGACAACTCACCGGCCGGATTGGCAGGCTCGAACCAACTCTAGCTGCAGTTCGGAGTATCTGACGCGTGTTCCGCGAGGGGAGCTCTGGACCCTGCGCACTGGCGTCCGGCCTCCGGACCTCGAGGTGCTGTGGGCCGATAACCGCGATGAGGATGCTGTGGAATCGCGGTTTCATCCGAGCGACAGGCTTCACCTGGTTCCGCTACGAGAGGACCTGGAGTTCGACGTCGACGGGTACTTTGTGGATGCCATGAAACCAGACTCACGCGGAGCCATTCCGCTTTTAGGATCGTACTGAGCGCCCTCGCTTGCCGATTAGCTTTCCATCTGTCAGTAACTCCGGCATTCGTAGAAGTGCCTCAGGGCTGAAGCTTGCCGGGCATTTTGGGAAACGTCCGGCCGCTCCGGCGATTGGTCCGACTTGGAAAGAACCTACCAGTAGACCCGGAGTTCGGAGACGCCTCACGGCAGCGCGACCCGCCTGCTTTCCGGGTGGCGCAGGAATGCCTCGGCTTGCTCAAAACCGCTCTCAGCCCCGCGACGGCGTGTAATCCCGACCTGTTTCGGATACCACTTGCCGGGCTCCTGTGAGACGTGCGCATAACAAGCGGCGCGGCGGCGCGCTTCAACTGTCGAGATATCCACGTAGTCGCCGGGAGAGAACATCATGGTGTCTTCGGCAACCTCGTAATAGTAGAGCGCAAACTTACGGCGGTCTTTCAACCACGCATCCAGGGCCAGCGTGGAGACGGCGCGATGATCGCGGTGGCGATCGATCGGCCAGTGCGTGAAAACCACGTCGGGGTTTTCGGCAGTGAGGACGCGCGCGAAGGCCGCATAATGCGGGGCATCGACGATCGCACGGCCGTCATACTGGCCGGCGAAAGCGGCTCGGGCTTTAAGGCATTGACAGGCGTCTTTGGCTTCCGCGGTTCGAATTGCGGCACAGCGGTCGAGACTCGCTCCGCCGCAGAACCCCTCGCCGCGATTCAGGTAGAGCAGAACAACGTCGTGGCCTAATTCGCTATAGCGCGCGATCGTCCCGGCGCAGCCGCATTCCGGGTCGCCCGGATGGCCGCCTGTCACAACGATCTTCAGGGCCTGCGCAGACGGTTCAGCCATTAGAGGCAAAGCCGCGGCTGACGCGATCAGACGGCGACGTGAGATGGACACGCAGAAATTGTAATATGACGGGCGCTCCAGGCGCCGCCAGCATCTTTCCATGATCCATGTTCCGCCCCGCTGCGCACTCGGAAAGCGTCATCCTGGCGCGGTGACCACAGCCGAGGCAGCCTGACACTGCCGATAGGTCATAACGCCGCTCTTTGCGGGCGCCGCGCGATCCTCGCGGAAGGCGCTATACTGCTCGCGTACGAATCGCCGGAAAGCCCTTGGCGACTATGCGCCGCCCAAAATGGTCACCCGGCGCGGTCCGCCGCCGGCCAGATTTTGCTCAGTACGCGCACTTGCGTTCCCGCCGGGGATCATTTTTATGCCGGCATCGCTGTAGCCCCTCGCGATCAACCCCTCGGTTAGATCGAACGTCCGTTTGAGATGGCCGTTCGCCGCCACATGTTGCGCCTTTTTCACGTGGTAACGATAGCGGAAGAAGTTCGGCTGGCTTTCGGGCTGAAAACCACTACTGCCCGCCGGATCGCTACCCATCGTAAATCCGTCTCGCGGCGCTGGCCGGGGAGCGGGCGCAATGGAACTGCGGAGACTTCTTTGGTATGACCTTCGCGGGAAAGAAGTAGGCTCCTGTTTGGGTGGCGACGCATCCGGACATTATCAGCCCAGTCGATCCCGCCAAGACCGGCTTCCAAGTAGCGGAAGGATGGCCGGACAAACCGGGAGTTATACTACGCCAGAGAGAGAGATCCCATGAAAACCGCTGCTTTACCGTATTCGGCGTAGTAGTGCGGACTAGCCTCGTCGCAGCTCAATCAGCCCCGAACTCTTCCGCGCGACCGCAATCGACAACGCAGACGCAGCAACCCTATCCGCCGCCAGTCCAACCGGCGGAAAAGCCGGCGAAGGAAAACTCGCCGGCCGGGCGGACCAAGTCTGGGCATTCAAAATCCCGATGCGCGATGGCGTCCGCCTCAACGGCACTGTCTTCAAGCCCACCGGGCGGAAGGAAGCTCTGCCGGTCATCTTCACGCTTACTCCGTACATCGCCGACAGTTACCAGAATCGGGCCTTCCTGCTTTTCGCAGCATGGATACGTCTTCGTGCTGGTGGATGTGCGCGGGCGCGGCAACTCCGAGGGCGTCTTCGACTACCGTTAGAACCGAACCACGTAACTCTGCCCGGCTTTCGCCGCGAACGCCACCGTTCCATCCGCCTGCGCGCTCAGCGCCACCGGCTTCCCCGCCGCGGCTACCGACGCGACGCTCTGCCCCGTCGGCGCGCGCAACTTCTGCTGCCCGTCCACCGTCGCGCGCAACTCCACCTGCACCGCCCTTCCTGCGTGCCACTCGATATCCGCTTCACAGCCTCCACGCGCCCGCAGGCCGGTCACGCGCCCATCCGGCCACGCCGAAGGCAACGCCGGCAGAATCTTGATCTCGCCCGACTGGCTTTGCAGCAGCATTTCCATAATGCCGTTGGCGCCGCCGAAGTTGCCATCGATCTGGAACGGCGGGTGATTGTCGAACAGGTTCGATAGCGTCGACTTGCGCAGCAGCGCCAGCAGATTTTCGTGCGCCTGCTCGCCGTCTTCCAGGCGCGCCCAGTAATTCACGATCCATGCGCGGCTCCATCCCGTGCCGCCGCCGCCGTGCGCCAGGCGCCGTTCCAGCGAAGCGCGCGCCGCTTTCGCCAGATCGGGCGTGCCGCGCGGCGTGATCAAGTCCGAGGGAATCAGCGCGAATAGGTGCGAGATGTGGCGATGCCCCGGGTCCTGCTCGTCGTAATCTTCCTGCCACTCTTGCAGTTGGCCGTACTTGCCGATTTGGAACGGCGGCAGCTTGGCGCGCGCATCGGCGAGCTGCTTCCGGAAATCGGCATCCACGCCCAGAATCTCCGCCGCTTGAATCGTGCGATTGAACAGCGTGGTGGTGATCTCCACGTCCATAGTGGGCGACATCGCCAGCGAATGCGTCGTGCCATCGGGCAATTTGTAGCGGTTCTCGGGAGAGAGCGACGGGCCGCTGACGAGATGGCCTTTGCCATCGGGTATCAGCGAATCCAGCAGAAACTCGGCCGCTTCCTTCATCGCCGGATAGGCGCGCGCGGCCAGGAACGCCTTGTCACGCGAGAAATCGTAGTGGTCCCAGTAGTGCAGCGAAAGCCATGCGCCGCCGAAAGGCCAGATGCCGGAGGGAATGCCATCGATAGGAACCGCATCGCCCCAAATATCGGTATTGTGATGGATCACGAACCCCCGCGCCTTGTAATAGAATTGCGCCACTTCGCGGCCGGCCGGCCGGGCGCTATCGATCAGGTCGAACAGCGGCCCGGTCAGCTCCGATAAGTTACCCGGCTCGGCGGGCCAATAGTTCATCTCAGTGTTGATATTGATGGTGTACTTACTCTCCCATGGCGGAACCATGTTCTCGTTCCACTTACCTTGTAAGTTAGCCGCGAGGCTGCCGGGCCGGCTGCTGGCGATCAGTAAGTAACGGCCGAATTGGAAGTAAGTTTCCACCAGATGCGTGTCGGTTTCGCCGCCCTGCAGGCGCTTGAGTCTCTCGTCGGTGGGCATCTCCGCCAGCGGATCGGCCACCGGACCCAGTTCGAAACTCACGCGGCGAAAGAGCTTCCGGTGATCGGCGATATGTTCGTCGCGCAGTTGCGTATAGCTCTTTTTCGAGCCCGCGTCGAGAACCTTCCGGCACGTTCCCGCCAGATCGCTAGTGCGGAAATCGGTCGCGGCGGTGAGGATCAGCGTCACTGCATCGGCGTTCTGCACGTCGAGGCCGTTATTCCCGGCAGTCACGCTGCCATGTTGCGCCAGCGCGCGCAGCTCGGCGCGGAACCTCACGCCGTTGTTGCCTTCGTCGGCTTTGTTGTCCTGTCGAAGCGCCTGGCCTTCCATGACGATGCCCGACCCGGAGGCGGTGGTCTTCGAATTGGCGGCGCGGTCGAGCGCGGCGGAAAAGGAGATGCTGCCGGGGCGGTCGGCGGAGAGCCGCACCACAAGCAGGTGGCCGCCGGGAACCGAAGCGAAAACTTCCTCCGTATAAGTGACGCCGCCGATCTTGTATGCCGCCCGCGCTACGCCGGTATCGAGGTCCAGTTCGCGGCGGTAATCGGACACGCCGGCGCGCGCGCCAAAGCGCAGGTGCAGATCGCCCAGCGGCTGATAGGGCAGCATGCGCGGCGGCACGCCCAGCATGTCTTTGGCGCGCGCTTCGGCTTCGGCGATGCGGCCTGCGAGCAGCAAGCGGCGGACCTCGAGGACCGCCGCGGGCGCCGCGGGATTGTCGCGGTTCTTCCGCGAGCCCGGCCACACGGTATCCTCGTTGAGCTGTATGCGCTCATCGTCGGTCTTGCCGAAGACCATGGCGGCCAGGCGGCCGTTGCCGATGGGCAGCGCCTCGGTCCATTGCGCCGCCGGTTGTTTGTACCAGAGAACGTGCGGCCGGTCCGCCGCGCCGGTCGCGGACGCCAAAGAGAGCAGAATCGCGCAGAGTTTCATGAATGCCCTTTTCCGCCATGATACTCTCACGGGGCGACGCGTAAAAATCTGGGCCGGCTGAACTTGAGAGTGTGTATTCAACGCGGAGGCGCGGANNCCGCGCCTCCGCGTTGAGATCAAGTGCCCGCGCCTACTCCAACCCCGCTTCCCGCAGAAACTTCGCCGATTCCTCCGGCGGCGTGGGGTTAATATAAAAATCGGTGCCCCACTCGAACCCCGCCGCTTTGGTCAGCGTGGGAACAATCGTCACCCGCCAGTGATAGTAATCGAGCGGCGCTTCCTGCACCGGCGCCGTATGCACAATCAGGTTGTACGCCGGCCGCTCCAAAACCTTTTCCAGCTTCTTCACCGTCGTGCGCAAAATCCACGCCAGGTTCTGTAGCGTGGGCGCGTCGGCGTCTTCGAAATGCGAGCCGTGCCCCTTGGGCAGAATCCAGGTCTCGAACGGAAACCGCGGCGCATACGGCTGAATCACCAGGAAGCGATCGGTCTCCGTCACCAGCCTCGCGCCCGCCGCGCTCTCCTGGCGGACGATATCGCAAAAGATGCAGCGTTCCTTCTGCTCGAAGTAGCGTTGCGCCCCATCCACTTCCGCCTTCACGCTGCTGGGCACCACTGGCAGCGCGATGAGCTGCGAATGCGGATGCTCCAGCGACGCGCCCGCCGCCGCCCCGTGATTCCGGAAGAGCACCATGTGGCGGAAGCGCCGGTCTTTCTTCAGATCGTTCACGCGCTCCTTGAAGGCCCACAACACCTCTTCGATCTGCCGTTCCGGCATCTCGCCCAGCGTGGCCGCGTGGTCCGGCGTCTCCACAATCACCTCGTGCGCGCCGATGGCGTTCATCTTGTCGTACATGCCGTCGCCCTGGCGGTTCAGCTCGCCTTCGATTCCCAGCGCGGGAAACTTGTTGGGCACCACGCGCACGCGCCACCCCGGCTCGTCGCGCCCCCCGCTGTTGCGGTAGGCCAGTATTTCCGGCGGCGTCTTCGCCTCATTGCCGTAGTCGAACGGGCAAGCGGCGGGCTTCGAGAGTGTGACCGGCTGGCGGATGAAATCGCTGGGGCGCTTGGCGCGGCCGGTCGCTATGATGACCCATCGCCCCGTGATTGGGTCTTTACGCAATTCTGGCAAGTCACGATTATAGCGTGGAGGACTGGTTTAACCGCGCGCGAATGCGTCGCGGATCCACTCGACCCTTGGCGACCGTCCCAGGACCACGCTCACCACATCGAACCGCATGCACTCCGGCGGCGTTCCCGCGCGCCGCGCAAAGTCTCGAGCCGCCAATTGCAGCCGCTGTTGCTTTTCCGTATCGACGGCCCGGCTGGGCGCGCCATATTCGTCCGTTTGCCGGGTCTTCACTTCTACGAATACCAGAGCCGGGCCGTGCCATGCCACAATGTCGATCTCGCCCGACCCCGACCGGGTACGGTAATTGCGCGCGATCACCGTACATCCATGCCGCCTCAGATAACGGTGCGCCAAATCTTCCCCCAAACGGCCATGATCGTGTTGCAGGGAGCGGCGCCTTAAAGCGTCTGCCGCACGGTAGAGCAATCCCATCACTTGGATTTAGTGGGATGGGCCAAGGGGAAATCTCTCTTTTTATGGGGCTGGCGTTATAGGGCGGGTGTTGGAGGGGGGTGTACAGGGAAAGGGTAAAGCCGAAGGCCCTGGGTGCGGCGGCAGGATGCCGGCGCAACCCATTCAGAAGAAAGCTAGTTAGTTGACAGCAAGGATGGCGCGCCGCGCGCGGGACCGCACCTGAGGGACGCACAGGAGCAATCCTAGACCCGCCATCAATACCCAGGTTGAAGGCTCGGGATTCACCATCGGCGTATTCAGGCCGACAAATTCCTGGTTGCCGAGCGACTGCGAAGTGGGGGTGTAGATAACCAGAGCCTGTTCGTCCGCGATCGTCTGAGCGGTCGGCGTCGCGGCTGTGACCGCGGCGAAGGCGTTCACTTGATTTGTTGTCGCGGCGGCATCAAGGGCGAAATCCTTCGTGCTTCCGTCCACGCCTGCTGGCAGCATCAGATTCCAGATGGCGAACTGAAAATCCGCGATCGTTTGCGCGGTGCCGCCGGGGGTCGCCGCGTTCAACTCCGACATCAGTACGGCGGCCGTGTCATATGCCTGTACCTCGGTGAGGGTGTTCCCGGAGATCTGCGCGTAGCCGCTGGTGAACTGAACACCGGATAACGAGGCGGTCGTTTCTACGGAGAAATCGAGGGGGCCCGAAGGAACTTCAGTAGAAGCCGAGATAAAATCGCAAACCAGTTCTGCGACGTACGTCCCGCCGATCGTGGCGCCGGCTTCGCCGTCGTACACATTGCCTTGTGAGTTGGTCGTGCCGTTCCCTTGCGTCGTGGGTAGCGTTGTGAAATCAACGACCACGATCGAATTCGCGAATGCCACTGAGCCAGCGGCGGTTACCAACATTGACAGGATAAGTTTCTTCACTTGTTGTTTCGTCCTTCTCTTCTTCCAGAGTCAGACTAGCAACCCGCAAAGTATTGAGCAATGATACCGTTTTGCCTATCAGTTCTGCTCTCGCTCTAGTACTCTTCGGCATAAAGCCTTCCGAATTACCGCCCGTTATTCGCTAAGTGCTTCAAATTCAAACTCCATCGCCTTCCCACGCACCAAATAGCATAGATAGTACTCCCAAAAGCGACGATAGCGGGGAAAGCGGTTCACCAGGAATTCAAAACCCAACCACCGCCAAAAGGCCAGCAACTTGACGCGCACCGAAACCTCCCGGAAGCGGGCTTTGGTATAGTAGCCGAAGCCTCCGTGGTTCTCTCCGAAGTAGCGGAAACTAAAGCTATTTAGGTGGCTCTTGTGGGTCGGGTCGCAAAACGAGCTGAAATCCGTATAATGCGGTGTTTCGATCCGCACCGTTCCCCCCGCCCGCACCAGCCGGTGAAACTCCTCCATGGCGCGGATTACGTCGTTGAGATGCTCGATCACGTGGATGGCCGTCACCCGGTCGAACGATCCATCCGCAAAGGGGTAGGGGAAGCGATCCAAATCGGCCAGGACGTCGGCCCTGCTGGCGGGATTCCGGTCCAGTCCGATAGAACCAGGCTGCTTCCGTATCCCACAGCCGACGTCGAGTATCCTCATCCGCCGGCCCTGGCGATGCATTCTTCGAGCGTCTGCACCGCAAAATCGCACTGATCGCGGCTCACCACCAGCGGCGGACACAGGCGGATGGTCGAATCGCCCGCGCCCAACACCAGCAGCCCTTGGTGGAACGCCCGATCTACAATGGCGTCGCGCAACCATGGCGCCGGTTCCTTGCCCGCCTTGTCGACGACGAATTCGATTCCGATCATCAATCCCAACCCCCGCACATCGCCCACGCAAGCAAACCGCGACGGCCAATCGCGGATACGGTCCATCAAATAGGCTCCCATGCGCGCGGAGTTCTCCACCAGCTCCTCTTCCAGCAGCGCGATGGTCGCGAGGGCCGCCGCGCACGCCACCGGATTACCGCCGAACGTCGAAGCGTGCGCTCCCGGAGGCCAAGTCATCAGTTCCCGCCGCGCCACCGTGGCCCCCAGCGGCATACCGCTGGCAATTCCCTTGGCCACCGCCATAATGTCGGGCACGGCGCCGAAATGCTCGGCCGCCCACATCTTGCCGGTGCGCCCCATGCCGCTCTGCACTTCGTCGAAAATCAGAAGAATACCATGCTGTTTGGCCACCCGCGCCAGCTCGTCGAAGAACTTCTGCGGCGGCACCAGGTACCCGCCCTCGCCCTGCACCGGTTCTACGGCAATAGCCGCGGTCTCGCCGGCCGGCGAGACGGTCCGCAGCAGCGTGTCTTCGATGAATTTCACGCACTCCACCGCGCATGAATCCGGCTGCTTGCCGTATGGGCAGCGGTAACAATTAGGATACGGCGCATGCGCCACGCCCGGAATCAGCGGACCGAAGCCCTCGCGCTGTACCGCCTTCCGCGCCGTCAGCGAAAGCGCGCCCATGGTGCGCCCATGGAAGCTGCCATAGAACGCGATGATCTTATCGCGCCCCGTGGCATAGCGCGCCAGTTTGATGGCGCCTTCCATGGCTTCCGCCCCCGAATTACCAAACGAGACACGCCGCTCCACGCCGCCCGGCGCAAGGGCCGCCAGCTTCTCCGCCAGCGCCACCATCCCCTGGTAATAGAAATCGGTGCACGACATGTGAATCAGCCGCGCCGCTTGCCGCTGGATGGCTTCCACTACGCGCGGATGGCAGTGTCCCGTTGCCACCACCGCGATCCCGGCATTGAAATCGAGGAACCGGTTGCCGTCCACGTCTTCGATCATGCAGCCTTCGCCGCGCTCCACCGCCAGCGGATAACCCCGCGTGTACGACGGCGATACCACCCGCGCATCGCGCTCCATCAGCGCCTGCGCGCGCGGACCGGGCAGAGGCCCCAGCAGATGCGGTAAGTCCAAACGGACTACTTCCAAAGTCTGGCTCATATGGAACTCTCCCAATGATTTTTTAGTTGAAATCTGAGGCTTTGATTTAGTTAGGCGGGAAAGAACTAATCCGAGCCGAACAATCCCGGACGCGAAATGGAGGGCGTGATCGCCGTAGTGATCCCTGTAGTGATCCCCGTAGTGATCCCCATAGCTATATCTTACGCTACTTACCCTCCGCGCGTGCGAAATCCGGCCGAGTCATCGGTATCGCGGCCGCCCAATTGCCCCTATTGGCCAGGAAGGGCGGCGGGTGGCAGTCCTTCGGTAGCTATAGCTTAACCCCCAAGCCGGGATTCGCATTTTCGCGCCCGTCGTGCGTGGCGCGCTTACCGGCGACAGGGCGGGAGGCACGCCCGGGTGCGGCCGATTTCCCGAATCGGGGCGCCTGCCGAAAAACAGGCGGCGTCAACACCAGGTTGTCAGACCACTACACGCAGGCCAAGGTGCTTGGCGAACGGATCAAAGTCCTTGTCGTTGTGCAGCAAGTCATACCCGCTCTCGATGCATCGGGTAGCAATCACGGTATCGATGGTCTTGCGAACGGTCAGGCCGAGACGGCGTAGCGTCCGGAAATTCTTCGCCGCTTGAATCGCGATTTCCAGTCCACCCAACTCTACGACCATCAACGAAGTCAGCAACTTCCTGGCTTGGTTGAATTCTCGTTCGTCTGCAAAGCCTTGAAGAACTTCGGTTAGAATCAAGTCGCCGATCGCCAGCGGTTCACGGCCAAGAAGACCATCGAGTCTCCCGGTCTGCTTCGTGATCGCTCCGTTGAAGTAATCGATCCACACGCTCGAATCGACAAGGATCAACGGTCGCGCCTCATCGCGTTGATATCACCCTTCCAGTCCAGCTTGCCGCGGAACCGGCGGATCTCGGCCTGTCTCTTCAGGTTCAGTAAGGTCCGTAGAGCCTGATCAACGGCTTCGCGCTTGGTCTTCAAACCGGTTGCGCGAAGGGTGTCCCGCATCAGCGTATCGTCGATCACGATATTCGTCCGCATTGATGTGTACCTCATTACCTAATTATACACATCGAAGATAGCGCTCCGCGTTTCAGAAGAAAGAAAGAACCGGCGGCGAGACCGCCGGCGTTACGCGCCAAATACCCGCTCAAAGATCTTATCCACGTTCCTTAACTGCCGCTCCAGCGAAAACGCCTCCGAGATCTGCGCCGGCGACAGCACGGCGCGAACCTCGGGGTCGGCTTCCACCGCCGCGCGAAAATCGCCCTCTTCTTCCCACGCCCGCATCGCGTGATTCTGCACCACACGGTAAGCCTCTTCGCGCAACATTCCCGCCGCCGCCAGATCCAGCAGCAACTGTCCCGAAAACACCAGTCCGCGAGTCAGCTCCAGATTGCGGCGCATGCGCTCCGGATACACCATCAGCTTGTCTACCAGTCCCGTCGTCTTATCCAGCAGGTAATCGGTCAAAATCGTCGAATCCGGCAGGATGACGCGCTCCACCGACGAGTGCGAAATATCGCGCTCATGCCACAGCGCCACGTCCTCAAACGCCGCCTGCACATTCGCCCGCACCACCCGCGCGAGGCCGCAAATCTGCTCGCATGTCACCGGATTGCGCTTGTGCGGCATGGCCGAGCTGCCCTTCTGTCCCTTGGAGAAAT
The DNA here is from genome assembly GCA_003135055.1 of Bryobacterales bacterium. GTDB lineage: Bacteria > Acidobacteriota > Terriglobia > Bryobacterales > Bryobacteraceae > PALSA-243. The sequence continues at coordinate 38,970 of PLDF01000356.1, forward strand.
ACTCTTCGGCCTCGCGGACTTCGGTGCGCTGCAAATGGCGCACTTCGAGCGCAATCTTTTCGCACAGCGCCGCCGCCAGCGCCAGCGCCGCCACAAACGCCGCGTGCCGGTCCCTCTGAATCACCTGCGACGCCACCGCCGCCGGCTTGAGGTTCAGCCGCGCGCAAATCAGCTCTTCCGCTTCCGGCCCGATATGCCCGAACGTGCCCACCGCGCCCGACGTTTTGCCCACCCGCAGATCTTCCGCCGCCGCGCTCAACCGCGCCAGGTTCCGCCCCGCCTCTTCGTGCCAGATGGCCAGCTTCAGACCGAATGTGATGGGCTCCGCATGCACGCCGTGCGTACGCCCGATTTGCACCGTATGTTGAAACTCGCGCGCCCGGCGCCGCAACACCTCGCGCAGATCGCTCAGCCCGCGCAACAGAATTGCCGACGCCTGCCGCAGCATCAGCGCCTGCGCCGTATCCACCACGTCGTTCGAGGTCAGCCCATAATGCAGCCACCGCGAAGCCTCCGCGTGTCCCGCCTTCGCCAGGGTTTCGGAAACCGCGGTGGTGAAAGCGATCACGTCGTGCTTCACTTCGCGCTCAATCTCGTGGATGCGCGCCACGTCGAAGCCCGCGTGCGCCCGCAGGACCGGCGCCACGTCCGCAGGCACGACGCCCAATTCGGCCAGCGCCTCCGACGCCGCCAACTCCACTTCCAGCCATTGGTGAAACCTGTTCTGGTCGCTCCAGATCCGGCCGATTTCCGGCCGCGTGTAACGGGGAATCATAGGGGTTCGAGTAGGAAGACTTGACGCAGAGACGCTGAGGCGCAGAGAAAACCTACGAGAATGAAGTAGTTTCTTCTCCGCGTCTCTGCGTCGAAGGTTTTAGTCCGTCTTTCTAGAATCGATAAACCTCCGAAGGCGCGCCCTGCTCCGCAATCGCCAGCCGCGCCGGATGCCCGCGCGCTTCGAGCGTCTGGGTGGCGACGAGGCGCACGATCGCCGGATGATTGTTATGCTCGCTCAAGTGCCCCAGCACCAGGTTTGCCGTGCAGGAATCGAGATCCTGCGCTATGAAATCGGACATCACCAGGTTCGAGAGATGTCCCACCCGGCTCATCACGCGCTGCTTCACGGACCAGGGGTAAGGGCCCACTTTCAGCATGTCCAGGTCGTGGTTGGCTTCGAGCATCAGCAGATCGGTGCGCCGCAGATGGAACTTGATCGATTCCGGAACGTATCCCAAATCGGTCGCGATGCCGATGCGCACGCCTTCCGCCTGGAAACAAAACCCCACCGGATCGACCGCATCGTGCGGCACGCTGAAGCTCTGCACGTCGACATCGCCGATGCGGAAGCCCGCCCCCGCCTGAAACGCCTCAATGTGCGGCTGGTTTTCGCCCCAATCGATGGCCGGCGCCGTCAGCCGCGTCAGATAAATGGCGGCGCGGATATCTTTGTTACGCGCCATCACCGGCAATCCGCCAACGTGATCGGAGTGTTCGTGCGTAATCAGGATCGCATCGATATTGGCAAGGTTCTCGCCGATGGCGCCCAGCCGCTTTCCGGTCTCGCGCATACTGAGCCCGGCATCCACCAGAATCCGCGTTTTCCCGGTAGCCAGCAGCGCCGCGTTCCCGGAGCTGCCGCTGGCCAGCACGCAAAACTTGACGATAGCGCCCTCCCCGACTTAATCAGAATACACCCAATCGCCATAAAACAGAACCGGCATGGAATGTCTTGGCGGAAATCAGGGAGTGTGGGCTGGGCGAAGCGTAGTTTTCGACGCAGAGACGCTGAGACGCAGAGGCACGCGGAGAAAACACTTAAGAAAGAGAATGAAGACTTTTCTTCTCAGCGCTTATCTCTGCGTCTCAGCGTCTCTGCGTCGAAAACCACAGCCTCTACCTCCATCCGCCCCGGGACGAAATGTTAGCCTACCCCTATGCCCGATGTAGTCCGAACGCGCCTTTCCGGCCTGGACCTGATCCGCAATCCCCTCCTCAATAAAGGAACCGCGTTCCTCGATGCCGAGCGTACCGCGTTCGCCCTGCACGGCCTGCTTCCACCGCATATCGGCACGCTCGATGAGCAGGTGGCCCGGCGCCTCAAAGCCCTGCGCGCGCAGCCGTCGGCCTTTCAGCAATACTCCTTCCTCCGCGACCTCCAGGATTCCAACGAAACCCTGTTCTACGCCCTGATCGCGCGCAACATCGAAGAGATCATGCCGCTGGTCTACACGCCCGCCGTGGGCGAGGGTTGCCAGCGCTTCAGCGAGATCTGGCGCAAGCCGCGCGGCCTGTTCCTCAGCTATCCGAACCGGCATCGTATCCGCGAAATCCTGGCGCATCCGCGCTACGACCCGGTCCGCGTCATCGTGGTCAGCGACGGCGAGCGCATCCTCGGTCTGGGCGATCAGGGCGCCGGGGGCATGGGCATCCCTATCGGCAAACTGGCGCTCTACACCGCGTGCGGCGGCATCCAGCCCGAATCCACGCTGCCGGTGCTGCTCGATGTTGGCACCGATAACGCCGAGCGGCGCGCCAACCCGCTCTATATCGGTTGGACCCACGAGCGCGTGCGCGGCGCCGGGTACGACGATTTCGTCGAGACCTTTGTCGAAGCCGTGCGCGAGCGGTGGCCCTTCGTTCTTCTGCAATGGGAAGACTTCGCCGGAAGCAATGCCAGTCCCCTCCTCGATCGCTATCGCGACCGCCTCTGCACTTTCAACGACGATATTCAGGGCACCGCCGCGGTTGCCGCCGGAACGTTGCTGGCTGCCATTTCCGTAACCGGCATTCCGCTCTCCGGACAACGCATCGCGCTGCTTGGCGCCGGTTCGGCCGGCGGCGGCATAGCGTCGCTGCTGATCGCCGCCATGGTGGAAGCGGGGTTAAGCGAGGCCGAGGCGCGCAGCCGCTTTTACGCTGTCGGACGAAACGGCCTGATATTAGAAGATACGCCCGGTCTAAGCGCCTCGCAGCGCCGGCTCGCGTTGCCGCGCTCGGCCGTGGCCGGGTGGAAGCTGCACAATCCGTCCGCCGCCGGCATGCTCGACGTCATCGAAAACGCCAAGCCCACCGCGCTGATCGGCGTCACCGGCCAGCCCGGAGTCTTCACCGAAGAGATGGTCCGCGCCATGGCGCGCGGGGAAGAGCGTCCCATGATCTTTCCGCTTTCGAACCCCACCTCGCGCAGCGAAGCCGACCCCGCCGACATCATGCGCTGGACCGATGGCCGCGCGTTGATCGGCACTGGCAGCCCGTTCCCGCCGGTGCAGCGCAACGGAAAGCAGGTTCCCGTCGATCAATGCAATAATTCCTACATCTTTCCCGGCGTCGGCCTGGGTGTGCTGGCCGTGCACGCGCGGCGCGTGACCGATTCCATGTTCATGGCCGCCGCCAAAGCTCTGGCGGAGTTGTCGCCCGTGCATCACGATCGCGAAGCCCGTCTGCTGCCGCCGCTGACGAATATCCGCGCGGTTTCCGTAGCCGTGGCAACGGCCGTGGCGAAGCAGGCCTGCAAGGAGGGGCTGGGCGAAGAGTGCGATGAAGCTACGCTTGGCGCGCGCATCCACGCCAATGTCTGGGAGCCGGTCTACCGCGCGTACGAGCTGGTTACGGAACCGTGAGCGTAAAGTAAGCGAGCCGGAAGTAGCTTCGCCACCGCGAAATCTTCCGTGAAGGAACGGAGCGCAGCTTCCTGGGACGGGCTGCGACTCTGATTGCATTCAATCTCACTATGCCTCGGCAAGCAGCCAGGCATCACTCCCGCCGCACATCCTTCGTCTTGGTCTCATCCCGGCGCCCGATGAGCTTCGTATACGGAGATGGTTTCGGGCAGCTTCTCGCCGTTCCGCATGAGCAGCATGGGCTCGATGGCCACGGCTTTGCCCGGCACACCTATAGTGCCGGCCCCTTTCCTTGCGCCAGGCCAAGAAAATCCGCCACCCTGAGAATCCGAACGCTGTCATACCGTCCCAGCCGCAGTAAATCCCTATCGCCGCTCACGATATAATCGGATCCCGCCGAGACCGCGCATTCCAGGATGCGATTATCGGGCGGGTCTTCCTTGACGATGTCCAACTGGACCACAGGCGTCACAACGCGCGCGGCTTCGGCAACGATTTCTTTCGCTTCCGAGACGAACTCCATGGACATACCGAATTTACGCGACAGCACATCCGCCATTTCGTCTATTATCGGTTGCGAAACGGTCAGGTTGATCCGGCCTTCCAAAGCCATCCGCAGTAGTTGAAACGGCTTGCCGCGCCGGTAGATCAGCCCGGAAACGAGGATATTCGTGTCCGCCGTTACTCTGAACACTCAGCGCCTGCGCACTTCGTTTTCGCGGCGCACTTCGTCTACGAGCCTCGGCACGTCCTCTTCCTTTATGCCAAGCGCCCGCGCGTGTTTCCCGGCCTTTTCGGCGAAACGCTCCAGCCTGCAGGTCCCCGCATATCTCCGCACCGCCTCTTCCAGGACCTCCGCCGGCTCGCGGCTTTGCTCGCGCGCAAGCTCCTCCACCTTGTGCAGCAGTTCCTCGGAAAGCAGGGATTTCGCATCCGTCATGGCGGCCAAGACTTCATCATCGCATTTTCCGGGCCCGCACCATTCACCCTACGGGTGCTTAATCAAACCGCAAACTGCGCTTGCAGGTTGCATCGGCGTTCCTATAACCCGGCCGCCAACAACCCAACAATGGAGGAAATCATGGCACAAGCGTAGCGCATCGAAGAGGCGGATGACTTCGATGCCGCACCGTTGTATAGCCGGCAACAATTTTTGCGGATTTTCACGTGCCTCACTCCATCCCCCTGGGTCCGAGGACCGCCCTGTTATCAGTTTGTGCGGTCTCGTCCCCTTGACTAAAATTCCTCGCGCGGGGGCGAAATAGGTATAGCGGCACTAATAGCCCCACTGTCCACAGGAAACCGAAAGGGCCCAGTGATACGCCTGTACAGACATCGTGCACGAAGAAAAAAGCGAACCAGCCCCCGAATGCAGCTCCCCAGCCAAGGATGGTGGGCCAGATTAGTTGGACCATGAAGATCGCCAGCAAGGCGAGATAGGGCCATAGGTCGCTAGGATATGCTTCTGCCGACCCAAGACCGAATAGAAACGTACAGGCCAGAAGCAGGGCGTATGGCAGGTAGATCCAACGCTTCGGTCCGTGATGTATTCTAATCGCCAAATGGAAGCATTGTAGATTCATGGGTCACCTTAATCTGAGCTAGTTTCAGTTCCATCAGCTTACAGTCGATGAACAACTCCGAAGCCCTTCCCGATCAGCGCTTGAACGCACTTCTCGCGCCTTTTCGACTTCACGTGGCCACGTCTACAGATTCTACGATGTTTCGAAGCGCGTACTTCAAGCGAATTGCATCATCCGTGAGATCCGTATCCGGGGCTTGAGCAATTTCCTCCCAAAGCACGCCGAAATCCTCGGTGAAGGAACGGAGTGCATCCTCACGCGGATTCGCAATGCCACAACCCATCTTCCTCCGCGACCTCCACTTGAATCGGCGTGCGCAAGTGAAAGATGTTGGAGCCTCCCTGCAACTGGCGCTCAATCCGTAAGCTGGCCTGAGTTAACTTCAAAGCATCTTCAGTGTATAACGCCGTTCACTCCAGCTCGAACATCACCACCGCCCGCCCAAACCGAATCTCATCTCCCGGTTCCAACTTAGTCCCGCGCGCGGTGCGGTGCACTTCCTGGCTCATGCCGTCGCGGACGATCCACGTGCCGCAGTCGCCGCCGGCGCCGCGTGCGTGCCAGCGGTCGTTGAACAGGCGGTATTCGCCTGCGGCGCGGTCGTAGCGGATGTGCGCGTGCTCGCGCGAGATGGAGCGGTTGATCTCGCTCTCGGCTTCGAAAGCCAGATCGTTGCGGCGGAACAGGCCCTCGGCGCGGTAGACGTCCACTACCCGGCCGATATTGGTGCGCGCCTTGTCGAGGCGAATCTCGGCGGCGTTGGCCTCGCCTTCGCGCACGACGAGTCTGCCGAGCCGCCTGGTTGCCGCATCCGCGCGCTCTTGCGATGCCGTCTCGACGACTAGCCACGCTTCGCCGGGCTTCGGCAATCCGGCGACTGGCTCGATATCGACGCGGAGATTGTCGGGGAAGCGGCAGCCGCCGTCGCGCAGCGCGCTGCGCACTTCCTGCTCGATATACTTGCGGAAGAAATGGCCGGCGAATACGTCGCGGCGGCCGTCTTCCACGCCGCGCATTTCGACGCGGAGCAGGTCGAAAGGGAAGACTTTCTTGCCGCCGGAGCGGTAGCTTTTCTCGCGGATGCGGTCGAGCACGGCCAGGCGGATCTCCGCCAGCTCCGGCGGCTCGTCTTGCTTCGAGCTGGTGGATAGAGGGGCTTCGAATAGGGTCCGGCCCCATTTTTCCAGGAAATCGCCGACGTTCATTTGTGGGTTCCTCCGTTGTAGGGCGGACCCCCCGGTCCGCGGCCGGCGCCCTCGCCGGGCTTTGCGGGCATGGCGCCATTCGGAAGGCCGGCCGGGGGGCCNNGACCAGGGGGTCCGCCCTACTAGAGCCGCTTCCATCACTTCGCGCGCTACTGGCGCGGCGGCTCTTGCGCCGTAGCCGCCGTGCTCGATCAGTACGGCGAAGGCGAGGCGGTGGGCCGGGTCTGCATCGTAGGGCGCGAAGCCCGTGAACCACGCGTGCGGGATGCCTTCGCCCAGTTGCGCGGTGCCTGTCTTGCCTGCGATTTCGATCTGTTCGCCGGCCATGGCGCTGCGGCCGGTACCTTCGGTTACCACGCGCCGCATCGCGCCTGCCAGGAATGCGGCTTGCGATGCCGGCAGCACTTCCACCGGCGCGTCCGTGCGCGGATTGCTGGCGTCTTCGATCCATCGGCCTTCCGGCATGCGCCCGCCCGCTGCGATGGCCGCGGCCACGCGCGCCATCTTGAATGGCGACACCAGCACTTCACCCTGGCCGTATGCCGCGAACGGCAGCGAGCGGCCAAGATTGGCTGGATCGCCGGTGGAAATTCCCAGTTTGGCCGCCGTCTCGGCGAGAGCTTTGGAACCTACGTCATGCACGCCCAACTGCGCGAAGTATGCATTGCACGAAACCGCGATGGCGCGCTCCATGTCGAGGGTTCCGTGCGCGCGGTCGCCCACATCGTCTTTGATGGGACGGTTCCAGCCTGCGATCATGTTGCCCGCGCGCCCATCCGGCAAGGTGCGGCACAGGTACGTGCGATGCTGCAATTGCGGGTTCAAACTCAGCGCCGCGATGGCCGTCACCAGCTTGAATGTCGAGCCCGGCGGATACTGGCCGTAGCGCGCGCGGTCGAGCAATTCGTCGGGCGTGGGGGCTGCGGTCCGGCGGCCCGGCGGCTCGGGCATGGGCACGCTCACCAGCGCCAGTACGTCGCCCGACGTGGCGTCCATCACAACCACCGAGCCTTTTTGCGTGCCCGTCTGGCGCAGGTGATTCTCCAGAATTTCCTTGGCGCGCAATTGCAGGCGGATATCGATCGTCAGATGAATGTTGCGGTCGCGCGCCAGCACGCGCGCAATATCGGGGTTGCCCGGCTGATGGCGGTAACGCACCAGCGGGGCCAACTCGGCAAAGTCGTAGCCTTGCAGCTTGGCGTTCGAATCGTGCTCGATCAGCGAGGCGTTGCCGGCGTGGAAGTTCTCGCCGGTGCGCAGGTCGCCCACTATGTGTTCGGTGGCGGCCCCAAAGGGATACTGGCGCGCGTCTAAGCGCGAGCAGCACTGGTCGCCCGACTGGTCGCCCGACTGCTCGCCCGAAGTGTCGAGCGTGATGCCGAGCGCCTCGTAATCGGCGCGATGGCGCTCCAACTCCGCCCAACTGCTGGTGGCCAGCGGAATGCCGTTGCGGTCGTAGATGCTGCCGCGCGGGATCTCGCGCGCGATGGAGTTCAGGCGCGGATTATGCTGCGGCCGCTTGATGCCGTCCTCTTCGAAGGAGTGCGCATCGCGCGCCAGATAATCGCGGTCGTCAATCACCTGATAGCGCGCGGCCACCGCTACCAGCGCCAACCCGGCGCACGTCAGCACGGCTTTCAGATGGCGCGTGGGCACGCGCAGCAGCTCGTGCGGACCTTCTTCCCGCTCATCGGCGGAGATAGACGCGAGCAGTGCGAAGATCAGAAAATTCGCCAGCATGGCGGTGTTGCCGGAGCTCAGGAATGGCGACACCACGCCCGAAAGCGGCAGCGCGCCGAGCACGCCGGAGCTGATCAGCATCATTTCGTAAGCGATGAGGCAGGCGAGCCCCAGCGCCAGGAAGAAGCCGAAGTGCGTGGCGGCGCGCACGGCCGCTCGCAGCGCGCGCGAAATCAGGAAAGCGAAGAGCAGGAACACCGACGCCACGCCGATGAAGCCCCATTCTTCGCCGATGGCCGGCAGAACCAGATCGGTATTGCCGGCGGGAATCATGGCCGGGTCGCCCCAACCGGGGCCCGCGCCCACCGGGCCGCCGGTGGAGAAAGCCCACAAGCCGTGCGCCAGTTGATCGCCGCCGTGCACGTCGTTATCCCACGGCGAGAGCCACATGTCGATGCGGTCGACCACCGTGTGCGGCTGGCCCATGCGGTAACCCACAGTGACCGAAGCCACCATCAGCACCAAGCCGGCGATCGCCAGACCGGGACGTCCGCGCGCTATCGCGAACATGGAAAGGAAGACGAAGAACGTCACCAGCGCCGGGCCGAGATCTTTCAGCTCGAAGAACATGGCGAAGGCGAGGCCGGTGGCGCAGAGCACCGGAACCACATGTTCGAGGCGCGGCAAACCGATGCGGCGGAACAAGCGCGGCAGAATGCGTTTTTCGCGCAGATCGCGCAGCCGCTCCCAATTGCGCGTGAAGTATCCGGCGAGGAACAGCACCAGCAGAATCTTGATGACTTCCACCGGCTGGAACGGGCCCAGGTTCACCTTGGCGTCGTTTCCGGCGGGGCCGCGGCCGAACTTCATCAGCAGCGCGAACAGCGCCAGCGCGGCGAAGAGCGGCGTATAGCACCAATCGGAGAGGCGCCGGTAATCGAAGAGGCGGAATGCGGGCAGCGCCAGCAGGATGCATCCGAGTGCTGCGCCCAGCGCGAATTTTTGAAACTCCAGGGTGTCGCGCAGCGGGTCGCGCATGCTCGCCATCAGGATGAAGCCGATGCCGCTCAGCAGGTGCAGCGCGGGAAGGAATGCGCGGTCGCCGCGGAACCTGGTTCTGCGCCAGACCAGCGCGACGAAGTAGAATCCTGCGAAGTAGATGGCGGACCACTCGAAGAATTCGCGGCGGAATTCGGAGGGCGTGCGGACGGCGATCAGCGGCTTCAACTTCGCGACGGGCAGCAGCGGCCGGCGGCGGCCGGGTCGCTTAAGCGATGCTTGCGCCAGCGACGCTTGCCCAGCCGAAGGTTGCGCGGGCGATGCTTGCCCAGGCGACGGTTGTCCATCCGCCGCTTGCCCAGGCGCCACTTGCGCCTTCAATCCGGAAAGCGCGCCGGCATTGCGCAGCGGGCGCACCCGCTGGAGGTACTCGAAAGTTCGTTGCGCCACCTGCCGGCGCTCTTCGCCGCTGGGGAACGATTCGAGCAGCGGCAGTAATTCATCGGCGCTCTGCACGGTGTTGAGATTCACCAGACGATCCGCATCCGCCATGGCCAACGACTTGGCGGCGTACACCGAAGCCAGTCCGGCTGCGACGAAAAGCGACGCGCAGATCAGCCACGCCAAATTGCCCTTGGGCGCGGCGGCTGGCTTCACTGCGACCACCGAGGGGTGGGCGCCGGATGCGGTCCAGCTTCGGGTTACCGCCATCGGTGGCTCCTGCGCGCCGGCGTCTTCTTCGCGGCGGGCGGATGAATCGTAGCCAGCTCTTGCAAATGCTCCTTGGCGCGGTCGAAGCCGCCTACGCTGCTATAGAGAGCACGCGCCGTCTCCGCGGCTTGCCAAGCGTCGCGCGGCGCGATCGATTCCACTTGTTGCGCCCGAATGCGGTAGGCGTCGGCCTGCGCTTCGATTTCGCGCGGACCGGGTTTGGCGCCAAGCGTTTCGGCCTGGTGGAATTCCGCGAGGGCGCGATTGAGATCGGGCATGGAATAAACGAAGATGCGCGCCAGGGCCAGATGGGCGTCGGCGCTACCGGGCATACGCTTGGCGGCATCTTCGAAATCGCCGCGCGCCTCCTTGCGCAATTGCGCGGCGCCGGCATTGGAAAACTCACCCACGCTCAGATGTTCGAGGACGGCGTAGCCTTTCGCGAGCGCGAGCTTGCCAAGCGTTTCGTCGTCGCGGCGGCCCTGATCGGCTGCGTCCTGCAAGCGGATCTCGGCCTTGTGCCAGTCGAAATGGTGCAGCACGGGGTCGGAACCGGCGCGGTATGCGGCCAGGATGCCGTCGGCTTCGGCGATGTAGTGCGCGGGCCAATCGATGCGGGTTTCGGGAATTGGCGCGGGCTTGGCGGCGACGGGCTTGGTGGGATTGGCGGCGACCGACTTGGCGGCAACGGGCTGGGCCTGCAAGCTCTGCCACGATTGCCACCCCAGCGCGCCGGCAATCCACAACGCCATTCCGGCGGCGAACCATCCGAAGGCGCCAATGAGCCGCCAGTGGCGTCCGGCCTGTTTCACGGTACGCGTGGCCCTCTTCAGCGCGGCGCGCGCGGCTTCAATGGTCGCGTTGGGATTCCAGCCTGCACGCCGCTCCATCTCCGCCAACGTTGGCTTGCGGCTGAGAAACGCCTGCAAATCGGCCATAAATTCGACGGCGGACTGGTATCGCCGCGCCTCATCGCCCGCCAGAGATTTGGAAACTACGAGCCGCAAAGATTTCGGCACGGCAGATGGCAGCGCGCGCGGCGGACGCCTGGCGCGGATGAGCGCTTCGAGCTTGCGCGTATCCTGCGCCTGGTACGGCGGCACGCCCGCCAGCATCTCGTATAGCGTGGCGCCCACGGCCCAGAGATCCGACTGCTGATCCACTTCCGACCGCAGCAGGCGCTCCGGCGAGCAATAGCCGGGGCTGCCGAAGTTGTGCGCCGTGGCGTCGCGGCCGGGGCGCAAGGTTTTGGCGATGCCGAAATCGAGCAGGCGCACGGTGTCGTTGGGACCGATGTGAATGTTGGACGGCTTGATATCGCCGTGGACCACGGCGTGGACGGCCGCGCCCGCTTCCGGGTGGACCTCCGCGCCACCTTCCGGGTGAACGACAGCCGATCGCCACGAATGAAACTTCGCGAGCTGCTCGCAGATTTCGAGCGCGATCACAGCGGCGCGATTGGCGTCGAGGGCGTGATCGGCCCGCAAGACCTCCGCGAGATTGCGGCCTTCGACGTACTGCATGGCGACGAAGAAATAGCCGTCGAGGTCGCCGAAGTCGTAGATCTCGACCATGCGCGGGTCGACGGCGAACATCTGGCGCTGGATGGCGGCGCCGCGCCGTTCGGCTTCGAGGATCTGGCGGTTGGCGGAATCGCCTCCGGTCTTCACCAGCTTGAGCGCAGCCTTGCGGTTTTCGACGGTGTCGATGGCGAGGTAGACGTCCGTCATGCTCTTGCCGATGCGGCGAACGATTTCATAGCGGCCGATTTTGGTTGGGGCGGTCATGATCTCATGCCCTCAGCTAGTGAGAGCCAGGTAGGACAGACCATCGCATTTTGTGGTCTGTTATGGATCGCTAGAATACCAGCGCTTGACAGGGGCGAAAAACCATCCCGAACATCCGGGAATCCCCCGAGCCTCGCGAGGTTTTTCATGAAGTTTCGCGGGCGGAACGCCCATTCCAACAGGGTCGAAGAACCACCTGGCATATCGGGAAATCCCCCGAGCGCCACGGGGTTTTTCATGAAATTTCGCGGGCCGAAGGCCCTCGGTAACAGACGACAAAAAACGATCGTCTGTCCTACCGATTGAGTGAAGCGCTGGGATCTCATCCCCTCACCCCGCGCAACACGGCCCACATCAACATGCCGAGCAGCAGGCCGTACATCAAGAAAGCCGCGCGGCCGGTGAGCGCCCCGCGCGAGGGGCGGAATCGCGTGGTGGAAGCGCGCGGCCGGGTGATGGCGGAGCGTCCGCGGAATTCCGGACCGGCGACGAAGAGGGCGGTAATGTTATCGCGGCCGCCTGCGCCGTTGGCGGCTTCCACCAATTCATTCGCCACACGCTCCGCGTCGCCATCGTAGCGTTCCACGATTTCGCGCACCAGGCCGGAGCTCAGATGGTCGGTCAAGCCGTCGCTGCATAACAGAATCGCCGCATCGCGATGGAAGCGGCACGTGCGAATCTCGATGAACTCCGCGTCCTCGGCCAGGCGCGGCCGCGTGCCCACATCGCGGTAGACCTCATTGCGGCGCGGATGCCGCATGGCCTGCTCTTCGGTCAGCTGGCCCGCGTCTTCGTCCTGGCCGACGGGCGAATGGTCGGACGTGAGCTTGCGAATGGCGCCGTTCCAGATCAGATACAGGCGCGAATCGCCCACGTGGCCGACGGTGATTTCGCCGTCTTCCACCACAGCTAGCGTCAGGACGCACGCCATGCCTTTGCGTGCGGCGTCGCTCGCGGCCAGATGGAAGATGCGGTTGTTGGCGGCGGCGATGGCCGCGCGCACTCGTTGCTCAGCGCCCAGGCCGTTGGCTGCGACGGTCTCGCGGATGGCTTCGACCGCGGTCTGCGCGGCCAGCTCTCCGGCGGCGTGACCCCCAACGCCATCCACCACAAGAAAAACGCCGCGCGCGGCGTCGATGAAGTAGCGATCCTCGTTGTGCTCGCGCAGCATCCCCGTATCGGTGGCGGCGGCGGAGCGGAATGAGCTATCGGCGGGCATGGGCGGCCACGAAAACCAGAACGAACGCCAGGAAGGCGACTACGAACGGCGTGTGCAGCTTGTAGAGTTCCGTCAATTGGGTATCCTTCCGATGGAGGCGGATCGGCGCGAGAGGCCCGCGCGTTCACACGAGCGACGGACGATCCCTTCGGGAGTGTCTCTTGCGGCGGAAACCGACGAATCGCGAGACGAAGAGAGCCGGCTGAAAGCCGGCTGCAGCCACGATTGGCTGCCCCACAAAGCAGCATCGCCGCTGCCAAAACTTGCCGGGCCAGAGGGCCCCACCAATCGGCCGGCAGCGGTAGGGGTATGCGGCATTATTTGCGTCATTTTCGCGCCTCAAACGAGAGCTTCAACACTTCGGCGATGCCAATTTCAGCGCGCTCCGGCAGCTTTTCTGCCGAGCCGCGCGCCAGGCGGCGGCCGTTCAACCACGTTCCGTTGCGGCTGTTATCCACCAGCGTGAACGCGCCGCTGGCAGGGTCGCGGCGCAGCTTCGCGTGCTCGCGCGAAACCTCGTCGCTGGCGTAAAGAGGCAGGTCGACCCAGAGATCTTCGCCGCCGCGGCCGATGCTGACCTCATTCTGTGTGACGAGAAAAGTCTGCGGTCCGGAGTCGTCTTTGTAACGGATTTCCGCAAAAATCTTTTCCGCCATGCGGCGGGTGCTCTTGCGGTCGCGGGCCACGGTTTCGAGGCGCACGGATGGTTCGCGCTCAATGAGAGTGGTTTTGGCGCCGCGGTAGCCGGGCTGCGCCACGTCGTTCAGCTCGGAGTGGATCTCGACGTCGCCCGGCGGCACGGCGCCTTCGGTATCGGAGAAAAACTCGATCCACCAATCGTTCTGCGCGATGCGGAACTGCTTGCGGGCCGCGCCGCGGCGGAACACGGATTTGTTGGCGTTCCACTCGGCCATGCGCGCGCCGAGGGCGCGTTTGGCATCCTCTTTGACGAGGTCCTGAACGCCCGCGAGCCGCGCGAAGTCGTCGGGGTGCAGGTAAACGCTGAAGAGGCACGGCAGCAGAATGCTGTAGCCCATCTCCAGCCGTCCGAGTTCCATGTTGCGGATCAGCTCATCGATGACGATCTGTCCGCTGATCCGGGTTTGGGGTAGCTTTTGCCCGCTATGCGCCATGCTGGTCTCACACTCCAGGCGAGTTACAACCAGGAGCGGCGGCGCCTCGCTCAAATTCGCCGCCACACAGACGCGGAACTTAATTTTAGACGAAAACGCGGGTGTGGGGTTTCATACCTGACGCCGAAAAGTGGATGTTCCTGAATCTCTGAGTGCAATCTGAAGCGGATGGCGGCTTTGGGAGGGTATGCGGGGGCGGCCGGGCGGGCAATCGGCGGGGGGCGAGTGCGGCGGTTGGCTGCGTGCTTACGAGTTGACATGAGGCCTCTCGATTTGAGGCTATCGGGCGCGGGATCGATGACTTCGGGTCGAGGGCCGTAAGTTACTGGGAACAAACGGAGAATATTTCTGAAAGTGGTGTGTGACTCTTAAGCGGCCAATCGGAAAAAACGCAGGATGGGATGCTTTCTCAATGTGGGCTCCGATACTTACTTAGGGACGAAGGCCGGGCGGCGGAGTCATGTGCCTGGGCTGCGCCGATTCCGGAGCCATGCCTTCGCACCAAGGGCTTCGCCCTTGACTGGAGTTTCCACATTTCGGTCAAGGGTGAGGCGAAGTGGGACAGACGATCGTTTNNGATGGTCTGTCCTACCAAGCGGGATAGGGAGTCGAGGAGTCAGGAGCCAGAAGTCGGAGGGCGGCGATCTGCCGCGGCCCCCAACAAGCCTACTCGGATCCGATGGGCCCTTCGCCGCTGGTCAGCGCCGTGAATAGTTGCTCCCGTTTCGCTCTCGCCGCCATTACCGCCGAGTCCAGGCCAATCCAATACACTACGCCGCCGATGGCGCCCGCGATCGCCAGCACCGCGATGAACGCCAGTTCGCTATTCAGCGCCCATCGAGCCAGATACGCCAGAAACACCGGCAGCAGCGCCAGCGGATAGAACATCAGCATTAACCCCTGCGAGCGCCCCGAGCTGCCTCCTCGCGCCACGTTCTCCGGATTCAACGGCCGGGGATAATTCACCGACGCCATGTTACCCATCCCTAACATATACACCGCGCAAATTCCTACCACTACCAGGGCCTCCGCAACCTGTTCCCAGCCGGCTGTCAGATGAAAAGTGCCCACTACGATCGAAAGAATGGTCACATCCAGATAGACAAACACCATCGCGGCGATGTTCTTCCCGATCAACACTTGCGAAATCGGCTGCGGCGCGGCGAAGTAGAAGAGCGCGGCCGAACGGTCGAAGCCGAAGCAGTTCCAGTAAGTCACCTGCCCCAGCATGGTGAGCGCATAGATGCAGACGAAAACCAGAAAGTAACTGGACCCGCCGGAATGCCGTGCGCCATCGCCGCCTAAAACCACGGGCAGCCAAACCAGAATCCCGAAGGTAAAGCCCATCACGAAGACCATGCGGAAACGTGGAGTGCGCACCAGCGAGCGCAGCTCCTTTTCCACGATCGCCGCCAGCGGATCGCGCCACAGCAGGCGCGGAAAGGCGAAGAAAGCCTCGCCCGCGGAACGTCTGCGCGAGGCGTCCTTCCTCAGTACCATCGCCTGCGCCGCGGTGGCGTCGTAGAGCAGGTTGCGTTCGAATTGCGAGCGGCCGAACCACAGCGCGGCCAGAAGCCACAGAACCAGTGTCAGGAACGGCGTCAAATCGCCCAGCGCCGCCGCCGCCGCCGCGCTCCACGGAAACTTCGGGCCGCGCAGCGCCTGCGCCACCGGGTCCAACCACTTGGGATGAATGCGATACTGCACGAAGATGCGCGGCAACATCCACAGACAGGTGGTAACCAGGATCACAACCTCGCGAATTTTCCGCTTCGCCAGCAAGCGCCCCAGCAGGCTCCGCGTCCCGGATGCCAGCAGCGCATTGAACAGAATCAGGATCAACGCCGGCGCGAGTATTCGCGGCGCCGCCGCCCACCCGCCGGCCTCCTTGTTCGCCAGCAATCCGGCGACGCCGCCCGCGATCACCAGCAGCATCTCAATGGCGGTGGTAAAGCACAACAGAACCTCCACCACAAAGAGCTCGCGATGAATCGCCGGATAGATCCGCAGCTTTCGCAGGTCGAGCCCCATACCCAGGCTGGCCGAAAGCATGGGCATAAACTGCCAGTAAGCCGTGACGCCCAGAAAGCCGATCGGCAGGTCGCGCCGAAGAGAGACCAAACCCGCTTCCCTGGCCACGATGAATGCGAACACCGCCGACGCCAGCCAAAACAGGTACCAAACGGTGAGCGGGAGGAACCGCCACACGCTGCCGTGCCTGCGGCCCCACCGCATGCTGAGAAACTGGGCGCGGAGAATCGCGGCGATCATAGCCAGTCCAGCCGTTCCATCTGCCGGTCCGCGCCCACGATGCGCACGAATGCGTCCTCCAGCGATTCGCCGCCCGCGCGCAGCTCTTCCATGGAGCCGCACATGACAATCTTGCCGTGGTCGATAATCGCCACACGGTCGCACAGCCGCTCCACCACTTCCAGCACGTGGCTGGTCAGGAAGATGGTTGCGCCGCGCCGCACCTGGTTGAGCAGAATGTCCTTCATCAGCCGCGCGCCCACCGCGTCGACGCCTTCGAAGGGCTCATCCATCAGAAATAAATCGGGATGATGAATCAGCGCCGCCGCCATGGCCACGCGCTTGCGCATCCCCTTCGAATATTCGCCGATAATCTTGCCGTCGTCCGCCAGCTCGAACAGGTGCATCAGACCATACGCCCGCTCGACGGCGGTGGCGCGCGGCAAGCCGTACATGCGCCCGGCGAATTCCAGAAACTCCAAGCCCGTGAGCCGGTCGAACAGAAACGACTCGTCCGGCACCAGCCCGACGCGCCGCTTAATATCGAGCTCCTGCTCCGGCAGCTTGTAGCCCAGGATTTCAATCGACCCCGAATCCTGCGGAATCAGTCCCGTGAGCATGCGAATGGTTGTCGATTTACCGGCGCCGTTCGGACCGAGGAAACCAAAGAACGATCCGCGCGGCACCTCGAGATTGAGGCCGTCCACCGCGAGCTTCAGCCCATAACCTTTGCGGAGGTCTCGGGCAACAATGGCGGGTTCCGGCATTCAGTTTTCGTTCACCGGATCGATATCCACGGGAATGCTCTTCAAGTTGTCGATAGCCCGTTGCATGGGCGGCCGGACGACGCCCAACGTGTCGAGCATGCGCTTGGCCGCGGCGTAATCGCCTTGCGCTTCGATGGTCAGAATGTCGTGCGTGAGGTCGCGCACCGCTCCTTTGATTTTAGCGTCATCCACGGAAAACGTGCCGTCGGCGCGAGCCACAAATGCGCCCTTATCGGTGAGATAGTTGAATTGCATCGCCATGCCCTTGCCGTGCGCCTCCGCCAATCCAAAGCGCAGCGAGCGGAACGCGGAGGCAAGAAACGTGGCGTATAACTCGCGCTCCGCATTCGCGCCGTGCGGCAGCAGGTTGCGGTCGAACAGGAATTGCAGCATGAAAAGACCGGTTATGTCGGCCTTGGCCTCTTCGATGGCGCTGTAGAGTTCCTTCAACTCCTGGCGCGGCGAGGTGGAGCGGCCGCCAATCTCTATCTGGTGCGGACCAATCCCGTGACTGAGCTCGTGCGCCAGAATGTGCATGAAGAAGTAATCGAAGCTCAGATCGCGCCGCGCCGCCGCCGGCAGCACGCGCGCCGCAATGGGCGTCAAATTCACCTCGAATTTCGCCTCTTGCACGTTCTTCAGCATCACCCGCTTGCTGCCCTTCTGCTGGACCACGCGCTCGTCGTTAGGCAGGTTGAACGCGGCCGTGCGGACGCCGTGCGCGGCATCGCCCGCGGCGTAGACTTCGTTCACGACGCGAATCGGCGCCGAAGCCGCCAGCTTCGGATTGCGGTAGCGCGCGTCGATGGGCAGATTGTTCTCCACTTCCTGCAGGTGGCCGGCGAACATCTTCAGACGGTCCGTTTCCCGGTCGTCGCGAATGGCGATGTAGGCTTCAAATGCCGCCTTGTATCCGAAAAGCTCGTCGTTGTAAGTTTCGTAGGGGCCGATGGTAATTTCGAGCGGCGCGTCCAGATCCATCCAAGCGAGGTCGCTCGCGTAGTAATCGTTCGAAAGGAACGCATCCGCGCGCAGCGTCAGGAAGTTTTTCAACGACGCATTGGTGGTAAGCGCCGCGGCATCGTGCAGCAACGCCGCTGCGTGACGCAGATCGGCCGAATACGCCTCGCTGTAAGGAACCGCCGTCAGACGCTTGCCGGCATCGCGCCGGATCACGGTGAAGAAACCCTCCGCCTGTTCGCGCCGCGGCTTCGAGAGACCCTTGGTCCACGCTTCGAACTGGTCGCGGGTCATGTCCTCGGGATAGAAATTCGCGCCCAGCGGCTTCCGCTCCGGAACTCCCGGCAGAAACGCCGTGTGGCCATCCAGGTCCGACCACGGACCTTTATTCAGCCAGAAATAGTGCAGTCGCGCCTTGCCCAGCGGCGTCGAATCTCTCGGAAGCTGCTCATAGAGAGCGCGGTCGCCCTTCCAAAGCTGATCGAGGAAGACCAGATTCATGACTCGCGCCGCTTGGGTTAGTTTCGCGAGCGCCTGGAGGTCGCCCGGTGCGAGCCGCGACTGATCGTAGTGCAGGGTAACGGGGGCAAAGCGCGTGGTCATCTGTTCGAGTTGAGCGAGGTCTGGCATGTTTTCTGGCATAGCGTCCGGCATGGCGTTCGGAATGGCGTATGGAGTAACGGCGGCGGCAAAGAGCAGTGGCAACAGGCGATGCATCATTTCTGATTGTAGAGCCTGACAATCGGGTGGAAAGGGTCTTCGTGCTGTTTGCGGCGGCGTTTGGATCGCGATCGGACGCGCATGGCCGGCTTTCCGCGGGGTTTGCGGGGGCGTCCGGACCGGCAAATCGCGGGGCGGGGAAGGCGCCGGCTTCGGGGCGAATGGCGGCGGCCTGGGTGAGAATGGTGACCTTCCGGGCCAGGAAATCGGGAAGCATCGCCAGGCGTATTCGACCAAAGGAAGAGGGGTGGGGCACAGAGGACATCCCAGACACACTTTGAACACCCGCGACGGCGCCGCAGGCCGCCTCGAATTATGGAGTTCGTCACTATCGCTCCGGCCCGGAAGACTATCGCCCTATCCGCCGGGCTCCGGTTCTGATAACCTCTATCCAAGGTCGTGAACAAGGTCGTGAAGAGGTTCAGAATGGCAAATCGATTTCGCAAAAACGTGGCTGCAACGGCAGCGATGCTTCTCAATCTCTCTTTGGCAGCGTCCGGCCAGGAGCCGCGCCTCACGCCGCCGGTCCCGGACAGCCACCCCGTGCTGGCGATCGGATCTCCCGCGCCGGATTTCGCGCTCCCGGGCATCGACGGTAAAACACACAAGCTCGGCGACTACCAGAGCAGCCCGTTCCTGATGGTTATGTTTATCTGTAACCATTGTCCGACGTCGCAGCTCTACGAAGGCCGGGTCAAGAAACTGGTGGCCGATTACAAAGACAAGGGCGTGGCGGCCGTGGCGATCCAACCTAACGACCCGACGGCGATCCGCCTCTCAGAGCTGGGCTACACCGATGTGAGCGACAGCCTGGAAGAGATGAAGATCCGCGCCGAATACCGGCACTTCAACTTCCCGTATCTTTATGACGGCGAGACCCAGAAGGTTTCCAACCAATTCGGAGTGGTGGCGACGCCGCACGTCTTCATCTTCGATAAGGACCGGAAGCTGCGATACGAAGGGCGGATCGACGACCGCCAGCGCGAATCGCTGGTGAAGACTCAGGATGCGCGCGCCGCGCTGGACGCGCTTCTGGCGGGCAAGCCCGTAGCCGTACCGCACACGCCGGCGTTCGGTTGCTCCACGAAATGGAAGTCGAAGATCGACAGTCAGGTGGCGGAGACGAAAATGATCGAGAGCGAGCCGGTAAAGGTAGAGGCAGTCACCGCCGAAGAGTTAAAGACGCTCCGCTCGAACCCCACCGGCAAGGTGTTAGTAGTGAACTTCTGGGCTACGTGGTGCGGACCCTGTCTCACGGAGATGCCTCAATTGTTAGAGACCTGGCGAATGTTCCGCCGGCGCGACTTCGACCTGGTGACGGTGTCTACAAACTATCCCGACGAAAAAGCGGGCGTAATGAAGATACTGCAACAGGAGCACGCCTCCAGCCGCAACCTGCAATTCGCATCCGAAGACACTTACGCCATGCAGGCGGCGTTCGACTCGCACTGGGAGGCAGGCGTGCCGTTTACCATGGTGATCGCTCCCGGCGGCAGAGTGATATACCAGCGGCAGGGTGAGCTCGATATCAACGAGTTCCGGCGCGCCGTTCTGGCGAATCTGGAAAACGATACGTACGTCGGGCACCCCGCATATTGGGCGAGCCGGTAAGCTCGCCGACACCGGAGTGAGTCAACCGGATTGAGCGACGTGGCGCACGCACTCATGCGTGCAGCGTTCACACTCGTGTGAACGCGCTTCGGCCCCGCGCAACACGTGTCGAAATGGCGAGGTTATCTCGTGACAAGTCCTTACGGCGTTGCGGATACTTCCGTCGATCGCCTGGGTTAGCGCGAACACGTGGAGCTATATAGAGCTTCGAATAATCGAGTGACAGCCGATGTGAGGCAGGATTCCGTCCTTCGCGGGGCTGCCAACCCAAAGCAGCTTACTTTGGATACTGGTGACTCTTATGTTATGCCCAAATTGTGGGGCGGCCAATCCTGGCTGCCGCCGGCTTTCAGCCGGCGCTAGTCGGGCACGAAGACTCGCGCATAGCTCGAAAAAGCCGCCTGAAAGNNTGCAGGCAAGATTGCCTGCCCCGCAATAAATGCAGCCGAAGCGCGTGACATAGTCCAGCCACGGCGGACCCGGTCTTCAAGAACTTACGGCGATCCATTGGGAGTCCTTTATGAGACGCGAAACTCCAGCACTCCAGCTTCGCGCCATTGGACGTCCTGGTTAAGGAACATGGCGCCGGGCGGTCCGATCTGGCCGGATTTGTATTCGATAACTTGCGGTTCGATCTCCAGGCGAATCGCCGCAGTCAATACCGGGTCGAAATGGGCGGCGTTGAACTGGTCCTTTTGCACGGCGTAGGCGCCGCGATTTGCCACCGGCCTCCATTGCTGGCCATCTTTATATACAATTCGCCACGAAGCCGGAAGGCGGCAGAAGCGCCGGTCGTCGAAAAAGTAGACCTGCACCGTAGAGATCCCCGTGGGCCGCCTGAATTCGTACTCGATCCACGCCGGTTCGCCCGCGGCGGGACGCATCCGGAAGTAGAGCGAAGATTCGTCGGCGGAACTGATCGGATCGGCGCCATCGTAGACGGCGCGCAGATCGTCGTTCTGATCGTTGTATCCGGTAACGGCCTTCTTGATCTCGCCGGAAGCCGTCACCTGCGCAATGGGTCTGGGAGGAACCGGCGCAACCCACGCTTGATTCACGCCGCGGCCGATCCACACTTGCATTTCGCCCATGCCGCGATTGTTCCAGGCGTGGTACGGGACGGCGGTGAACTCGCGTGCGCCCTGGCCAAGAATAGTAGCGCGCCCGGTGATGGTTTCCACGCCGCCGAATAGATCCGGTTCGGATTCGGTCTTGAGCGCGCTCCCGGTGGGCAGCATAATGTCGAGCGAGTGACCGTCGTTATCGATCCATTCGACGCAGTAGACCAGCGGGCCGCGCTGCAGGGCAACGCGGTCGCGATCTTCTTTGGCGAAGGAGTTGGCGCGCACCTGGCGAATTGGCATGGGCAGATGCAGCTCGATGCGGTCGCCGGCCTGCCACTCGCGGTCGAGCAGGATGTACCCGCGCTGCGGCTCCATACGGACTGCGCGGCCATTCACGGTAATCGCCGGTCGCGAGGAGGGTTCATCGATGAATTCATACAGGCCCCGCACAACCTGGTTCTGCGCCCATCCGGGGATGCGCACGGCGATGGTGAAGCTGCGAGGCTGGCCTGGGTCCACCTGAATCGTCACTTCGCCATCGCGCGGGTAGCGCGTTTCCTGCGTCAGCTTCACGCCATTCACCGTGGCGCCGCCGGCGACGAACAGATTCACGTAAATGGCGCGCGGCGAAACCGCGTAAATATAGCTGCCGATGGAGGCCATGAGCCGCACCACGTTGGGCGGGCAGCAGGGCGTGTCGATCCACTCGAAGCGCTCGTAATTGCCGAACGATTTGAGCGGATTCTGGTAGAAAAAGCGGTCGCCCTTGAGCGAAACTCCCGCGGCGAAGCCGTTGTAGAGCACGCGTTCCATCACGTCGATGTACTCGGCGTCTTCATGCAGCAGAAACATACGGTGGTTCCAGACCACGTTGCCGTAGGCCGCGCACGTCTCATTCCACGCGCTGAGATTCGGCAGCTCGTAGGGCGCGCCGAACTGCTCGTGAAAGCGGATGGATCCGATGCCGCCGGTGACGTACATCTTGCGGTAGGCCGCGTCTTCCCAGATGCTGCGCAGCGCGCGGGCATACTCCGGCGCGCCCGTAAGAGCCGCGATATCGGCCAGCGCGATGTAGAGGAACGTAGCGCGGACCGAGTGGCCCACGGCTTCAGCCTGGCGGACAACAGGCTCGTGATCCTGCGCGTAAGTGCGGTCGAGGGCGTACTCTCCGCGGCGGGGATAATCGTCGCGGCCGCGCTGATCCAGAAAGAATTTCGCCAGTTGCCAGTATTTGGGATCGCCGGTAGCGCGATAGAGCGCCACCAAGCCGATCTTCTGCCCTTCATGCTCGGAGATGTAGATCTTCTTGCCCGGACCGTACGCGGACGCAATGGAATCGAAGTCGCGTAGCGCCGCGTCGAGCATCTTCCGCTGGCCGGTGACTCGCTGCCACGCTACGGCGGCTTCCGAAAAGTGGCCCGAGACGCGAATCGCGCGTGCGGGGTCGGCGATGCGCGCGTCCACCGAGACGAGCATCTTATCGATGCGCTGTTCCGCGTACGCCTGGAGCTTGGGGTCGGGCTGTTTGGCCAGCATGTAGGCGGCGCCTTCGATGAGCTTGGAGACGCCGAAATCGCCCGCGTCCTGGAGGCGGTCAAAGCAGTGCCAGATGGAAACGGCGCGGTTGGCCTCAATGCGCGGCGCCCAAAATTCGTCGCGGATCTCGACCTCGGTGAGCGGGACGGCGGCGGCGGGATAGTCGGACGGCGCATCTGCGGCGGCAACGCCGAAGCGCAGTGCGGGCACGAGGCTGCCGGCCATGAGCAACGTGCGGCGCGTCATGATTCTCCATGGTGTGCCTTTTGGCAGGCGATTTCAAGAGGGCTCGAAGGCTGGGGTGCGAAAGCTGGCGCCGCGAACGCGAGACTTCGTGAAACCGCTTGCTTACGGCTCCGTCGGAGCCACGACCGTATGGGAGTGATTTTCCGCAAGAGCACAAAGCCACGCGGTCACGGATAAGCAACTAGCCGAGGGCCTGTTCCAGGTCTGCGATCAAATCGTCGGCGTGCTCGAGGCCGATGGACGCGCGCAGCAGATTCTGCGGCGTCCGCGTTTGCGGCCCTTCCACCGATGCGCGATGCTCGATCAGGCTGTGCGTGCCGCCCAGGCTGGTCGCGCGGATGAACAACCCGCAGCGCGCCGCAACCTTCATGGCGTCCTCACGCCCGCCGCGCACCTGGAACGACAGCATTCCACCAAATGCGGACATCTGCCGCGCCGCGATCGGGTGTCCAGGATGGTCCGGCAATCCTGGATAGTGTACGGCCTCAACCTTCGGGTGTTGTTTCAGGAACTGCGCCACGCGCGTGGCGTTTTCGCAATGCGCGCGCACGCGAACGGGCAGAGTCTCGATGCCGCGCAGCGAGAGCCAGCAATCGAACGGCGAAGGGACGGACCCGCCATAGCGCTGCGACTTACGCGCGCGCTCGAAGAGGTAGTTATCGTACTTAGTGATCAGAGCGCCGCCCACCACGTCGCTGTGGCCGCTTATGTACTTGGTGGTGGAGTGAGCCACCATGTCGATTCCGCATTCCAGCGGATGCTGCAGGATGGGCGTGGCGAAGGTGCCATCGCAGACGGTGATGGCCTTGCGGCCGGGTTCGCGCGCGATCGCGGCGACGGCTGCGAGATCGGTGATCTTCATCAGCGGGTTCGACGGCGTTTCCACCCATACCAGCCGCGTGTTGGGACGCATGGCGGCGCGCAAGACGTCGGGATTGGTCACGTCCACGTATTCGGTTTCCAGTCCGGACCGCGCGAAGACTTCGCCAACCACTTTGCGCAGCGCCCAATAGACGTCGTCGGCGATCAGGATATGATCGCCGGGATCGAGACCTTGCAGTATGGCGGTCGCGACGGCCAGGCCGGAAGAAAATGCCAGCGCTTCCTTGCCGCCTTCGAGGGAGGCGAGACACTCCTCCAGCGCGCGCCGGACGGGGTTCTGCTCGCGCGAGTAACTGAAGCCGAGCGGGTATTCGCCCTCGGGGCTGCGCTCGAAAGTGGACGTGAGGTGGATGGGCAGAGCCACCGCGCCGGTAGCGGGATCGATGCGCCGCCCGGCGTGGATGGCTCGGGTTTCGATTCTCATCACCTGTCAGTGTAGCGTGCGCTCCAAAAGCTCCAGCATCGGCGGCGGTTGCACATGGGTCGCCCAGCGCCGCTGTCACTTTCTTCAACGAGACTCGGCTGCTTCCAACTCGGCGGACCACACGCCTTCAAAATCCACAAAATAGGCGTCCACCTCGACCCCCGGTATGGCCTTGCGCAGATTCTCCGCCGCCCGCCGCAATTCGGTGAGATGATGTTCCGCCTCCACCCGCGCATCGCCGCCGAAGCCCTCGGCCAGACCGCCATAAGCGCCGCAGTCGGAATGCACCATCAGAATCACGCGGCGCGTTCCGTGCAGCCGTATCGACTTGCGGATCTGTTCCAGCACGAATTCGCGTTCGCCCTCATGGTCGGGCGATGCCAGGCATTTGGCGCCGCCGGCAATTTTGATGGGATCGGAGTTAGCTACGCCTACCCGCTTGAGAAACTTCCGGAACCCCAGTTCAAACCGGTTATCGAAGCACCAGAGGATGGCCGCATCGCAGAGATACTTCTCACGTGGAGCGTCGAAGTGGAACACTTTTTTCATGGCGCATCGTCCTTCCCTACATTATTGCTTGTTAGCGACGGCGATCTTACGGCCGGTGCTATTGGCTGCCGCGTTGCCGATACCCACTTGCAGCATCGCCGGAAGACGCGTCTGCGGCGCGATGGCGGCAGTTGCGGACCAAACACCCCGACGCCGCAAAACTGGTCGTCGCGGCGCCGAAAACCTGGCCCCTTTGGGGCGAGACAATCCCGCTGCAACTCATGTCACTTCCACTCAACCATCTTGTCAGTCGTCTCATGAACGGTTCTCTCTAGCGGATACAATAGCGGGATGCGACTTTCACTTGCGTTCCTGCTTACCGTGCCGGCCTGGGCGCAGATGCCCTCTCCTATCCCCCCGCAGTTAACGGCGGCGGCCCAACTCATCAACGATTACGGCAACACACGCCGCTACGCCGCGGAGAACGAAAAGACCGCGCCGCCGGCGCCCGGCGAGCAGCGCGTGGTCTTCATGGGCGATTCCATCACCGACAACTGGCGCCAGCGCATTGCGCCATTCTTTCCCGGCAAGCCTTACCTGAACCGCGGCATCAGCGGCCAGGTGACGGCCCAGATGTTACTGCGCTTCTACCCGGATGTGATCGCGCTGAAGCCTGCGGCCGTGCTGATTCTGGCTGGTACGAACGATATCGGAGGCAATATCGGACCGGTGCCGCTGGAGACTACGGAGAATTATCTGGCGTCGATGGCCGAGATGGCGCGCGGCGACAATATCAAGGTGATCATCGCTTCGCTGACTCCGGTTTGCGATTATCACGAAAGAACGCCGCAGACGGCGCGGCGGCCTCCGGAGAAGATTCTGGCGTTGAACCGGTGGATCAAGGATTATTGCGCGAAGAACGGCTTCGTGTATCTGGACTATTTCTCCTCGACGGTGGACGACAAAGGCATGTTCAAGGCTGAGATCACCGACGATGGGCTGCACCCCACGGCGGCGGGTTACGTGATCATGGCCCCCTTGGCGGAAAAGGCGATTGCGGAGGCGTTGGGAAACCGGTAGGGCGGAAGAATGTAGATGCTGGCAATGCGTCAGATGTGGGGCAGGCAATCTTGCCTGCAGCCGCCTTTCAGGCGGCTGTTTCGAGCTATGCGCGAGTCTTAGGCGCACCCGGCAAGCGCCGGCTGAAAGCCGGCGGCAGCCAAGATTGGCTGCCCCACAAGTTTGCTCAGAATCGTCACCGGTATCCAAAGTAAGTGTCATTGAGGATGCCATCCTGCGCGGCGGTTGCCACCGGTCGCGACAATAGTAACCAGCCCGATCACCGCTGAAACATCGAGATCCCCGCAACCCCCGCAGCCCCAGCCGCGACGCAATCCGCCGCGTTGCCCTCCGTCACTCCGCCCAGCGCCAGCACCGGAAGCGCAACCGCGCGCACCGCATCGCGCAACCGCTCAAGCCCCAGCGCCGCGCCCTTCGAAGCCGTAAAAAACACCGGCCCGAACACCGCAAAATCGGCGCCTTCCGATTCGGCCGCGCGCAGCTCTTCGATGGAATGCGTGGAAATCCCGATCGAAAACCCCGGTGGTACAATGCTCCGCAGCTCGCAGGCCGCAATCGAATTCGCCGGCAGATGCACGCCGTGAGCGCCTGCAGCCAGCGCGATATCCACGCGCGAGTTGACCAGAATCTTCGCGCCGTGCGGATTGGGAAGCGCCAACACTCGCCGCACCAGCCCGCACAACTCACGCGCCGGTAAATCCTTCTCGCGAATCTGAACGCGCTCCACGCCATCGAGCATCGCGCGGGCAATGAAACCGGTGAGCGCTTCGACGCCGCCCGCAGCGCGGCGGTCCGTGATGTAGTAGCGGACCATCTGGACCCGGCCAACACTAATGCCGCGTCTGCCGCCCCGACGCTTCCCAGCGCCCCACCACCAGATCCACGAAGGCCATCCACGCGCCCTCCGGCCGTTCCAGTTTCCGGAACAGCGCCACATAATCGGGCTTCTTCAACCCGATTCCCGCGAACGCAATCGAGTAGACGCTATCGGTCTGGAAATCGACGATCTGTTCCTTGGTCCACTTGCGCGGATCGGTAAGGTACGGCGCCAGGTAGTCGATCACCGTGCCCAGATTCGAGCCGCTCGCGGTTTGCAGACTCCACAGATCGACGCCCTGCACTTGCGCGATGCGGCACAACATTGCGTACGCCTCCAGGTTGAAAGCCGAATATGAAAGCGACCGCGTGCGAGCCTCTTCGCGCGGCGCGCTGCCGTCTTTCTTGATCTGCTTGGGGAAAATACTGTCGTGGTAGAAGGCGAAGGCCGCCTGCTGCGCCGCGTTGTCGCCCGCATAATTCGCCACCGCCGCCATCTGCGCGATGTACCAGCTCGCGTGATTATTGCCACTGCCTTTTTCGTCTTCGCCCATTTTGCTGTGCGTCAGCCAGTGGAGGTAATCCTCGAACCACTTGTGGACGGCCGCTTGATCCTTCGAGTCCCACGACCCCGTGGCGGCCAAAAACTCCATGCCCTGGATCGCGCGGATGAAAACCCGCCCGTCGAGAATCCCCTCCGGCCGCCCTGTGACGCTGCCCGGTATCGCCTGCGAATACTCCAGGCTGGGATTCATGCGCGTCTTGGGATTCACGAACCACGCATTGATCACCCGCGCCGCGCGTTGCCCATACTGCGGATTATCCAGCAGAAACCCCGCCGCGCCCAGCGCGAAGACCGCGTCGCTCATGGCATTCAGCGCGTTCTTATTGGCCATGAACCGGTCGGGATTGGCGCGGCCGTCGCGCCGGATATAGGGACCGCCAGGATGATCGGGGTCGGACCAAAAGTATGGAGCTTCGCTGTAATAGTCGTGAGAGTCGAGCTCGATGTTCTTGGGCCGGTCGGAAGTGACGGTCCATGGCCCTTGATTGAGCCGCTTGTCCGCTTCCAGGCGCAGGCGGCGCACGGCGTCCTGCGTCCATGCCTCCTTACGGAGGATGGCGCTATGGATGGGCTCGGCTTCGCTTTCCGAGATCAGCGTCATCGGCGTATCCGCACTCGCGCGGATACACGAAGCCCCTAAGATCAGGAGCGCTGCGATTCTCACTATTGCGATTGTACGCCAAGCAGAGGCGCGACCTTCAGGGAGCGCACATGGGCCTGCGGCCGCCAAGGGCGCTAAAGACACCCGGGCATCGGCGACAGGAACAACGAAAACGCGCGCAGTGCGCGCTAACACGTTGGACTGGAACATTCCGTTAGGCGTGTAGCCGGCTCACATTTGGCGAACCACAGGTGTGTTTTTCAACAGAGTGGACGAAAGCCCCAACTCTCCGGATATCCTGTAAACAGTGCGCCCAATCCTCCTCTTGACCGCCATGCTGGCAGCCTGCTCATCCGCGCCACCGCGGCCCAAGCCCAAACCCGACCCTGTCAGTGAACCTTGGTACAGCCAGACCGTAGCGCAGTTGACGGCCATGAATCGCGAAGCGGAAAACTCGCTTCACAACGGCGGGCCGGATCGGGCCGCCGCAATTGTCACCGATGGGCAGCCTCTGATACACCGTCTGCTTTCGGTTCCCTATCCCACGCTGTCCGCCATGGAAGCAGTCTCCGACCTCGATCAACTATACGGCCGGATGCTCATCGCCAATCGGCACTACATTTGGGCCCGCGTGCTTTTCCAGAAAAACCTGACGCGCTGGAGCAGTTGGAAGCCGCAGACGCCTGAGACCTTGCGCCGCTTGAAGATGGCGCGGTCTCTTGTGGCGGAGTGCGACCGCCATATCGAGGAATAATCGGTGGCCGGCAAAAGGCACGTTCGCGGGCGGGCTTACTGCCTGAGAGACTCGTCGTGACGCGCGTTCGCCTGACGACCGAAGCGCACTCACACGGGGCGGGGGACGGTCCCATGGGGAGCGCCTCTGGCGGCAGAAACCGACGCGGCGCGCAGGTGAAAAGAGCCGGCTGAAAGCCGGCTGCAGCCAGGATTGNNGACGTCATCATCGGCTGCGCCATGCCCGAAGGCGAAGCCGGCAATAACATGGCGCGCCAATCCCTGCTGCGCGCCGGTCTGCCCGAATCCGTGCCGGGCATGACCATCAACCGCTTCTGCAGCTCGGGTCTGCAAGCCATCGCGCAAGCGGCCGACCGCATACGCAGCGGCGGCGCCGATATCCTGATCGCCGGCGGCGCCGAATCCATGAGCAAGACCCCGTCCGGCGGCCTCAAACCCGCGCCCAATCCCTGGTTCGTCGACCACTGGCCCGAAGTCTACATGAGCATGGGGCTCACCGCCGAGCGCGTGCAGCGCAAGTACGCCGTCTCCCGCGAAGACGCCGACGGGTTCGCTCTCCGCAGCCATCAGAACGCCATCGCCGCGCAGCAGCAGGGCAAGTTCGACGAGGAAATTGTGCCCGTGGAAGTCGAAACCGCCACCCCCGCCGGATCGCAGAAGATCGTCTTCCAGCGCGACGAAGGCCCGCGGGCCGATAGCACCATCGATGCCCTTGCGAAGTTGAAGCCAGTGTTCCACGCCAGCGGCACAGTCACCGCCGGCAACTCGTCACAGACCAGCGATGGCGCCGCCGCCGCGCTGATCATGTCTGGCTCCAAGGCCCGCGAGCTGGGCTTGAAACCAAAAGCGCGCTTCGTCAGTTACGCCACCGCCGGCGTGGCGCCTGAGATCATGGGCATCGGCCCCGTCAAGGCGATTCCCAAAGCGCTCGCTATGGCCGGCCTGACCCTCGCCGACATCGGCGTCATCGAATTGAACGAGGCCTTCGCCGTGCAAGCGCTTGCCGTTATCCGCGAAGCGGGCCTCGATATCGAACGGGTCAACGTCAACGGTGGCGCCGTCGCGCTCGGCCATCCCCTGGGATGCACCGGCGCCAAACTTACCGCTACCATCTTGCGCGAGATGGAGCGCCGCCGCGCCCGCTACGGCATGGTCACCATGTGCGTCGGCGGCGGACAAGGCGCCGCGGGGATCTTCGAATGCCTGTAAGTACGCGTTTCTCAGATCTGGGCACGTCCGAGGCGGGACGGCGGATCGGGCGGCGCCGTCTGTCAAGCGGCGGTGCACTAACAACGCCTGACAGACCACGAAAAACGATGGTCTGTCCTACCTACGAGGCTTTGAATGACTGACCTTCCGATCAAAGGCGGTTCGTTTCTCATCGAAGACCGCGTGCCCGCCGATGTCTTCACGCCCGAAGATCTCAGCCAGGAGCATCTGGCCATCGCGCGTACGGCCGACGAGTTCTGGGCGAAGGAAGTCGTCCCCCAGCTCGAAGCCATCCAGCATCAGGAGCCCGGCGTCGCTGTGCGCGTGCTGCGCAAATCGGCCGAACTGGGTCTCACTTCCATCGCCATCCCCGAAGCCTACGGCGGGCTCGATCTCGATCTCGCCTCAGCCATGATCGCCGCCGAACATCTGGCGCGCGACGGCTCCTACGCCGCCTGGCACGGCGCCCACACCGGCATCGGCACGCTGCCGCTGGTCTTCTTCGGGACCGAAGAGCAGAAGCGCAAGTACCTGCCCAAGCTCGCGACGGCCGAAATGGTCGCCGCCTACGCGCTAACCGAGCCGCACGCCGGCTCCGATGCCCTGGCCGCGCGCACCCGCGCCGATCTGAGCGCCGATGGAACCCACTACATCCTCAACGGCCAGAAGATGTGGATCACCAACGGCGGCGCGGCCGATCTCTTCACCGTGTTCGCCAAAATCGGCGGCGAGAAGTTCACGGCGTTTCTGGTGGAGCGCGCTTTCGGCGGCGTCACCAGCGGCGCCGAAGAGAAGAAGATGGGCATCAAGGGCAGTTCCACAACCGCCGTCTATCTCGATAACGTGCGCGTGCCCGTCGAAAACCTCCTCGGCGAAATCGGCCGCGGCCACATCATCGCCTTCAACATCCTGAACATCGGCCGCCTCAAGTTAGGCCCGTTCGCCTGTGGCGGATCGAAGAACGTGCTCGCCGTCTCGCTCAAATACGCCAAAGAGCGCAAGGCGTTCGGCTCTTCCATCGCCGAGTTCGGCGCGATTCAACACAAGCTCGCGGAGATGGCCATCCGCACCTTCGCCGCCGAATCCATGGTGTGGCGCACCGTAGGTCTGATCGCGCCCGAGGAGTCGCTCAAGACCATCGAAGAGTACGCCGTCGAGTGCTCCATCGTCAAAGTCTACGCCTCCGAAGTTCTCGACTATGTGGTGGATGAAGGCGTGCAAATCCACGGCGGCTACGGCTACCATCAGGACTACGCCGTGGAGCGCGCCTATTGCGATTCGCGCATCAACCGCATCTTTGAAGGCACTAACGAGATCAATCGCCTGCTGATCGCGGGCATGCTGCTCAAGCGCGCCGCGCGCGGCCAACTCGCATTGATGCAGGCCGTGCAAAAGCTCATGGGCGAGCTCTTGAGCGGCCCCGCGCCCGATAGCGGCGACGAAGAGACGCGCCTGGTCGCCAACGCCAAAAAGATCGGCCTGCTGGCGATGGGCCTAGCCTACCAAAAATTCGCCATGGACCTCGAAAAACAGCAGGAGGTGCTGATGGGCATCTCGGACATCGCGATGGAAATCTTCGCCATGGAATCCGTGCTGCTGCGCACCCGCAAGAGCGGCGCCGGCGCCGAGATGTCCGCGGTTTTCCTTCGCGACGCCATGGCGCGCGTGGAGTTCAGCGCCCGCGCGGTGCTCGCCGCTTGTTCCGAAGGCGATTCGCTGCGCACCAATATGGCCGTGCTGCGCAGATTCGCGAAGTACGAGCCAGTGAACGCGATTGAGCTGCGCCGCAAAATCGCGCACCGTCTGCTGGCCGCCGAGCGCTATCTGATTTGAGTTAGCGAGCCGCGGAGAACCCCGCCCGGATCCGAGAGTCTGGCGGCGAGTTGGCCGCGGCGCCGTCACCGCTTACCGGATGAGGCCTCGTGCCCTCTATCGGGTGAGGCTCGCGTCCTCTACCGGACGAGGCCTCGCGTCCTCCACACCATCCGGAAGCCGCTGGGAACGGTGAAGGTCTTACCGCTGACGAAGAACGACGCCACGCCGGGCAATTCATGCAGCGTGATTGTCTGCGACGTGTTCTGGTATCCCCCGGCAGACCTCACGACGATCGGCTCAGAAAGGGTCGGGCGGATTCCCGGGCGCCGGTCCATCCGGATAAGATCCGCGTAAAAACGATGTGATCCACCGTTCACTTCCACTTCTGTAAACTCAAGTCCCACGACGAATTCCGCGGCCTTGTATCGCTCAAGCCGTCGAATTCGGCCGCGGACCAGGGAGCCATCCGGAACGACGATCTTTCCTTTTCGAACCACGTCGCCTGAGACCCGGGCTTCGATCAACGTCCCCACCGCGTCCCTGTCTGTGATCGGCGCCATAAGCAGTAGTGCGATCGGCAAGAAGGGAGGGACGGCTTCACCGGCGCCACCCGCTTCGGAGACGATTTTGGGACGATCAGGCGATAATGGCTCCGCGGCGCCTTGAGGGCCGGAGTCGAAGCGGATGGCGCTTTGCGCGGAAAACGCGCGGCAGTGGGTGTATTCGAGGTGGTTGTAATTCTCTTCGCCCGTCGTCTTCCACATGTGCAAGCCGGCATCTTGCGCCAACAACACGCCATACTCACCGATCCGCGTACGGGCATAGTTCACGTTCAAGGTCATCTCCATTAACGGCAGGCAGGGCGGAATCTCGTCGGCCTGAGACTCGATACGTATGAGGTCCAGCGATTGGGGATCGGCCCAGAAAGAACCTTGCTCGCCTACCGTGCCGTTACCGCCAACCAAGGAAACCGTTAGTCCGCCCAACCGGCGAGCCAGACGAAAATCGTACCGCCATGCCGTCCGGCCGCCCAAGGGTTCTTCCCCGATAAGTGAAAGTCGCCAGGTCGCTCACGAAGATATTGTTCAGCGTGATGGCGAAAAATCCATTTCCGATCATTCCGCTTCCAACGAACGCGACCGGACTGTCCTCGCTAAAGTTCCGGTCGCCGGGCGAGCCGTACCATTCGCGGTGATTGGTATAAGCGACCTCGAGCCGCACCGTATCGAGCGGCTGCATCTTCGACTGGGCCTTCGAGCGACCGCCGTGCTCCGAGTGGAAGCGGGCGGTGGTTTCGAGGCATGTATAGTTTGTTACACGGGAGATTTCGTCGCGCATATGGGACCTGATGCGCGCCAGCAATAGCACCTGAGGCGCGAGATCCTGGGCAGCGGCGCCACAGGCTATCGCCAGGAAGGCCGCGGCAAATTTCCAAAACCGTCTCATCGTCCTCGATCCATGCCTGCTGCGCGAGTCACGAACGCCAGCTAAAGGCCGTGCGCGGGCCAGGCTCGGCGGAGGCCCGATCTCCACCATTTTCTATTGTCGCCCGGGCAGGGCCGCGAGCTATCCTTTCCGGAGTTGTGTAAACATTTTCGGGAGGTCTTCGGGGCGTTTTCGGGAAATCGTTGCCATGGGAGAAGCCTCGATTCGATTAGAGGCTAGCAGACGTTTCTGGGGCTGCAGGGCGCAAAAGGGCTCAAGTGCTTTAAAAAGGCCTGAAAATAAATGTCAAAGTCGCGTGACCGTACTTTTTGGGGAGCGCAGAATTGGCCGGAAGGTTGGGGCGCCGATAAACACGGTAACGCGGATACGTGATCCGGGCTCTGGCGGGCTTGTGCAGGACGGCGCGTTGGACGGACGATGGCGCAGACGACGTTCCAGACGACGGGGGAACCGTCCGCATGCCGCCAGCCCGATATCCGGCTATATAGCCCGACCCGCGGCGCCGAAGCGTTCGCGGCCGAGGGCAGGTTGGATGAGCCGCCGAAGTGAGTTGCGCCCTGCCGTGTCGGATTAGGTATAGTCCCAGCGTTGCGCGAGCTTGCGGGCGATCGCGAACAGCGCAACGCCAACCGTGAGAAGTACCAACACTTGCGGCCAGAGATGCGAAACCGGCTCATCGCGCCAAAACACTTTGGTGAATCCATCGATGGCCCACGCGTTGATAGTCAGCAATCCGGCTTTCTGCATGGCCTCGGGCATGAGAAAGCGTGGAAACATGCTGCCTCCAACCGAGGACATCACCAGGATCACCAACGTGGAGAGTGCGCCCAATTGCGCGCGCGTCCCGCACACGCTGGCCAGCAGTATGCCAAAAGCGCCCACTGCAAAGGCCGTGGACACGCCCATCACCACGAAGCCCGGGATATGCGAAAAGAAATCGAGCTTGAAGACGGCCCAGGCCCAGAGAAACATCAGTACCAGTTGCGAGAATGCGAGCAGCGCACTGTAGGCCACCTTTCCCGCGAGCAGCGCCGTCATGGTTACGCGTGAGCTGAGCACGCGGTCGAGCGTACCGTTTTCCACTTCGTCCAATAGCGAACCGGCCGCGCCGCTGGCGGTAAAGAGGAGGAACATCACGCCGATGGCCGCCGCGTAGAAAGAGACCATGGGATTGTCCTTGTTTTCTCCGACGACATCGCGGGCCTTGACGGAAAGCAACGCTCCGCCACCAGACTGGCGGGCGGCGTTGGGCTGGCTCTGGTAGCGGCGAAGCTGATCCAAGCTGCCATCAATCCGCTTGTGCTGCTCGTGCGTGAGGCCGCCGGCGAATCGATCCACGTATTTCGATCCAAGCCCGGCCATGACATCCGGCATGGAAGTCATGGCGACTTTCTGCAACAGGCCCGCGATCATTTGCGAGGCCACCATGTCGCTGGGATCTTTCAGCATTTGTATGACCGGGACGTTGCCGCCACCTTCGAATGAAATGGGATTTTCACCGAAGCCATGCGGCACGACGAGCGCGACGGGCGCGGCCCCGGCCTTCACCGCGGCTTCGGCGGTTGCGGCAGTGTACTCCGGTTGTGTCACGCCCTTCTTCGGCTCCGGTCTGGTTGCGACGACGAGAGAGCCTTCGCTTTTGAGGCCTTCGATCAATCGCTGCGATGCCAGGCTAAGATCCTGGTCGACCACGATGACGTTTATTTTCGCGGCGACATTGCGGCGGCCGCCGAAGATCACGGCAAAGATGCTGAAAAAGACGATCGGCAGGACGAAGCTCAATACCAGCGCGGCGCGATCGCGGCGCAGAGAAAGCATGGCGGTACGAACGATGGAGAGAATCAATCGCGCAGCTCCCTTCCGGTGAGGTGCAGAAAAACGGATTCGAGGTTAGGCTTGCGCAGCGTTACATCGGTCAGCTCGAGGCCGGCCTGGGCGGCGGAGTCGAGCAAGCCGACAATTTCCGTGGGGCGCTCGACGGTGAACTGGGCTGTGCCGGCCGTGGGGCCGTCGCCGTGGCCTTCCACTTGGCCCTCGACGTAAGTCCCACCGCGGCCTTCCACCCATGCGGCGATGCGATCGGCCGGGCCGGCGAAGCGCGCGAGCACCTGGCTGCGCGAGGCGAACGCCTGGTGGACAAGCTCTTCCCTGGAGCCCAGGGCAACGATGCGACCGCGATCCACAATGGCGATGCGGTCGCACAACCGCTCTGCTTCTTCCATGTAGTGCGTGGTGTAGACGATCGACATCCCCTCGGCGCGCAAGTTTTCGATCATCTCGAAGATGCGATTGCGCGATTGCGGATCGACTCCGGTGGTGGGCTCGTCCATCAGGACAAGTTTGGGCCGGTGGATGAGCCCAGCGGCCATGTTCAAGCGCCGCATCATGCCGCCGGAGAGATTCTTGACCGGGTCGGAGGCGCGTTCCTCCAGCGCCGCCCAGGCGAGGCACCAGGCGATGGCGGGTTGCAGCGCGGCGCGCGCCATGCCGTGGAAGCGCCCGAAAGATTCCAGGTTTTCGCGGCAAGTGAGACGGCGATACAACGCGAGCTCCTGGGGCACCCATCCGAGCGCGTTGCGCGCCGCGGTGGAGCTGGCTGGGGCGCCGAACACCGAGACCGCGCCGGAATCCGGGATCACGCGGCCGGCGATGCTGCGGATGAGCGTGCTCTTGCCGGCGCCGTTGGGTCCCAGCAAGCCCAGGCATTCGCCGGGATGCAGCTCAAGCGTGATGCCATCGACGGCGGTTACCTGGCCGAAGCGCTTGACCAGCGACTCGATCATCAGGGGCAGCGAGGATGTTAGGGCAGGCGCCATGTAATCTGTCGATGTTCCGTAGGTTTACGATACTACTCTTATGGAGCGCTGGGATGGGGTCGCATGGCGGTTGCCGCTGCTATGCGCGCAGCTCACCAAACGAGCTTGGGTGTGTTGCGCCGAAATACACTGTGTTACGATAGGACACGTGGCTAAAGACACTCTGACTTTTCGCATCGAGCCCGGCACGAAGGCTGCGCTGGATACCCTGGCCGTGGCGCTGGACCGGGATCGAAGCTACATCATCAACGAGGCAGTCGATGCCTATCTGGACACTCAGCGTTGGCAGATTGCGCATATCAAGCAAGGCATGAAGCAAGCCGATGAGGGCAAGTTTGTCTCCGACCGGCAGATGAAGACCCTGGTCAATAAGCTCCTGCGCAAATGACGATCCGGTGGACCGCCACCGCCGCTCGCGACCTGGAGGATGTCCGCGATTACATCGCCCAAGACAGCGAGGACGCGGCGATCTCTGCCGTAGAGCGCATTCTGGCAGGCATCGAAGCCTTGAGCCGGCATCCTGAGTTGGGCCGCGGCGGCCGGGTACCGGGGACTCGCGAGCTTGTTATGCCGCCTTACGTGGCCGTATATCGAGTAGCCAAGGGCGCGGTGGAAATACACTCGATCCTTCACAGCGCCCGCCGGTGGCCGGGTTGATCTTAGCGGCTCCATCGCATCGCCTCCGAGCAGCTCTTGCCGAATTTTGATTCGTCGCCGACGTCCTGCGCTTGGGTGAAGAACCATTTGCCGCTTCGCCGCACCAGGGTGAACAGGTAGCGGCCTGGGTTGTCGGTCAAGATGCAGATTCGCATGTGCTGGTCCTGGTGTTCGACTTTCCAATCCATGAGCATTCCTAAAAGCTCATAGTTATCGGACGCGTCAGGATTCTTCGGAAGGGCGTCAATGGCATCTGTCAGCTTCAGGACGACGCCCGGCGCAGCCATGTTCGAGACAGGCATTCGCCGCTGAATGCGGTAGTAGAGGTTGTCGATCAGGTCCAGCTCGGGAGCCAGACGACGGTGACCCAGGTCTTCCACGCCGCGAGAACTAATCCGAATGGTCCATTCGCCCGGCGGTTCCGGGCAGCCTCCGCAGGAAAAGAAGGTTTTGAAATCACCCTCTTTCGTGTGGGCGCGAAGCAACTTACCGTCGAAGGTCACGCCTTCGGCGGAATCCAGTGAGTAAGTGTAGTCGCCCATTAGAACCGGAGTTGCTGCGACTCCGTTCCATTCCCAAATGCTCAGTTGTTTACCCACGGTGCCTCCCTGTCCCCGATAAGTGGCATCGATATAGAAACGCCTGTTTCCGTTCTCGTTGTCAAAGAGCGCCCCAATGGTTCCAAAGAGCGAGTCCGTGCCGTTTACGCTCCAATGGGAGATGGCGTCGTCCCGGCCATCGTGCGTTACCGCGAAATCCTTCACGTTCCAGGCGGGCTTATACACCCCCGCGGTCTGGGAAAGTATGAAAAAGGTTCCGGTTTCGTCGCTCTGCGCGGCCACTACAAAGACGTGCGGGCTTAACTCAATCGCACTGCCTCCGAGGTTGGCATCCAGTTGAGGAACCGCTGCTTCCACTTCCTTCGCCGTTGCCGCTGGGTGGGCGTTGAGGTATGCCGCCACCCAATCTGCCATCAGCGTCCATTCGCGGTCCAGCAGAATAGGCGTGAACGGATCTCTGCGCAGAGCCTCTGTGTTCTCACGAAAGGCTTCTTTGATTTTCGTCCGCTTGGCCAGCCGCCCAAAAACAACTGGGGCTCAGGCAAAGCGCAATGCATAGCGCCAGGCACTGAGCCACGAGTCTCATGATGTGCGCGAGGACCGAAGCGCGTTCACACGATTGTGAACGCGGCACGCAGGAGTGCGTGCGCCACGGGCACAGTTTCATGATGAGACCGGCTGATCTAGAACGTAAACAGCAGCGTCCCCGGCACTGGCGCCACCGCCGGCACCACCTCAGGCGCCCCGGCCGTCACCGCTACTTCGGCTTCGCCCTCGATTTTGCGGTAGAAGATGCCGGTATCGCCCAGGTAAACTTCCAGCTCAGAAGGACGCGGCAGCGTGCCCTGAATCAATGCCTCGGACAGCGGGTCTTCGATGTACTTCTGCAAGGCGCGCCGCAGGGGACGGGCGCCGTAACTGCGGTCGCCGCAGGTCTTATCGAGGATGTATTTCGATGCCTGCGGCGTGAGGTGAATCTTCACCTGTTTCGCAACCAGGTTGGCGTTCACCGAATTCACCAGAAGGTCCATGATCTGGATCAGGTCGTTGTCGGTCAGCGAGGTGAACAGGATCACTTCGTCCAGGCGGTTCAGAAACTCGGGATTGAACGCCTTCTTGACTTCGCTGCGCACCTGCTCTTCGATCTTGCCCGGAATGCCGTCTACATCGGGCGCCGAGAAGCCCAAATGGCCGCGCTTTTCGAGGAAGCGCGCGCCCAGGTTCGACGTCATGATGATGATGGTGTTCTTGAAATCCACCTGGTTGCCCAGGCCGTCGGTCAACTGGCCGTCTTCAAACACCTGCAGCAGAATGTTGTAAATATCCGGGTGCGCCTTCTCGATTTCGTCGAGCAGGATGATGGAATACGGATTCCGCTTGACGCGCTCGGTAAGCTGGCCGCCCTCTTCGTAGCCCACATATCCGGGAGGCGAGCCGATGAGCTTCGAAACCGAATGCTTCTCCATGTATTCGGACATGTCGAAGCGAATCAGGCTTTTTTCGCTGCCGAACAGGAACGAGGCCAGCGCGCGCGCCACTTCGGTTTTGCCGACGCCGGTGGGCCCCAGGAATAGGAACGATCCGGCGGGACGGCTGGTCGATTTCAAACCCGCGCGCGAACGGCGAATGGCGCGGGAGAGCGCGGAAATCGCCTTTTCCTGGCTGATGATGCGCTTGTGCAGCTCTTCTTCGATGCGCAGCAACTTGGCGATCTCTTCCTCTTTGATCGCCGTCATGGGGACGCCCGTCCAGCGCGCCACCACGTCTTCGATATCGTCCTTGGTGACGCAGCCGGTGGAGGAATCGTCCAGGTTATACTTTTCGCGCAACTGGCGCATGTTCTCGCGCTCTTTGCGTTCTTCGTCGGAATAGAAGCGCGCCTTCTCAAACTCGTGGTTGGCGATGGCGTTTTCCATGCGATGCACGATGAACTTGATGCGCTTCTGAATGTCGGCCAGGTCGGCGGGAAGCGTGGTCTGGCGGAGCTTCACGCGCGCGCCCGCTTCGTCGATGAGATCGATAGCCTTGTCGGGCAGAAACCGGTCGGGAATGTAGCGGCTGCTGGTGTAGACCGCGGTCTCCACGGCCTCATCGGTATATGCCACGGCGTGAAACTTCTCGTAGCGGTCCTTGATGCCGAAGAGAATTTTGATGGCATCGGCTTCGTTGGGCGGCGGAACCTTTACGGCCTGGAAGCGGCGCTCAAGCGAACGGTCTTTCTCGATGGATTTGCGGAACTCGGCGGGCGTGGTGGCGCCAATGCACTGGATCTCGCCGCGGGAAAGCGCGGGCTTCAAAATGTTGGCGGCGTCGAGCGACCCTTCGGCCGAGCCCGCGCCCACCAGCGTGTGCAGCTCATCGATAAAGATGATGGCGTTCTGATTCTCCATCANNACGCCCGGCTCGCCGATGAGCACCGGATTGTTCTTGGTGCGGCGGCAAAGAATCTGCACCACGCGCTCGAGCTCATAATCGCGGCCGATGAGCGGGTCGAGGTTGCTATCCATGGCGGCCTGGGTGAGGTCGCGGCTGAACTCCGTCAGCAGCGAGCTTTCCTTGGGCCGTTGCGCCACTTTTTCGCTCTGCGAACGGGCAAGCTCCTCGCGGATGGAGGAAAGCCGCAGCCCGCGCTCGTGCAGGATCTCGGCCGCGAAGCACTTCTCTTCGCGCAGCAGCCCCAGCAGCAAATGTTCGGTCCCGATGTGCTTGTGATTCAAGCGCTCGGCCTCTTCGGCCCCATACGCCAGAACGCGCTTACACTCATGACTCAGGGGCAGATCCACCGAGGTGGAAACCTTCTCCCGGATGGTGGTGTGCCCTTCAATCTGCTTGCGGATGGATTCGACGGCCGCGTGCGACCGCAAGAAGCGGTTCGCCAGCGCCTTATCCTCCCGCAGGAGCCCCAGCAGCAGATGCTCGGTCTCGATGTACGGGCTGCCGAATTGACTGGCCTCGTACCGGGCGAAGAAAATCACTCTTCGCGCTTTTTCCGTGTAGCGCTCAAACATAATTAGTGCGACGCCCCCTAATACTCTTAAAGATACTCCGGCCCCGCCAAAGGTTGCGGAGCGATTGCAAATCCTGGAGCGAACGCTCCGTTTTCCATACTCAAAACGCGGTGGCAGCGCCGCGCGAAGGACATATTGTGCGTGACAAAAACCGACGTAAGGCTATGCGAACGGTGCAGGCCTTCGAGCAGCTCAAAGATCATCTCGCCGGTCCTGAAATCGAGGTTGCCGGTAGGCTCATCGGCCAGCAAAACCGAGGGCCGGCCCACCAGGGCGCGGGCGAGCACCACCCGCTGCTGTTCTCCGCCCGAAAGTTCGCCCGCGCGATGCGGCGCACGCGCGCGCAACCCAACTTCATCCAGCCTGGCAAACGCCTCCGATGCGGCTTCCGCCTGGGAAATTCCCCGAATCAGCAATGGCATCATCACGTTCTCAAGCGCCGTAAACTCAGGCAGCAGGTAGTGGATCTGCCAGACAAATCCGATTTCCCGATTGCGAAAATCCGCCCTTTCCGAATCCGAGAGACCCGAGATCTCTTTACTACCGTAGTATATCGTACCTTTCGACGGTCTGTCGAGGCCACCCAGCAAATGCAGCAGGGTGGATTTGCCCGCGCCCGATTCGCCGACCAGCGCCAGCATCTCGCCGCGCTGCACTTCAAGATGGATGCCGGAGAACACTACGAGGTCGGACGCGCCGGATTTGTAGACCTTGGCGAGGTCGCGCGCGCGAATGTAGGCTTCGGCCATCCTACCGTTACGATAACGCATGTACGGATTTGCGCGCGGCCGGTGAGGGTCAGTGAGGCGCCGTACTTGCGGGGATGTTGCATCGGGGGCCTGGCGGGGGGCGTGCGACTGGGGGCTGGCGGAATAAGGGGGCAGGGCTGCCATCACGATGAACGCTGGGTGAGGCGACAGGCCACAGAAGGCGATGGCCTGTCCTACCTTGTGACCGTGAGGAGACAGGCCAGGAGGCCTGTCCCCACTGGATCGGCCGCGGAGGCGGCCTCCGGGGGGCGAGGGCCGGCTGAAAGCCAGGATTGGCTGCCCCAATAAGGGCTTCGGAATCAGCGGATTGCTGGGATGGCGGCGGTGGCTCCACAGCGGGCGGGGAGTGTTCGGAAATGGGACTAGGGTCGTTTGGTATTTCGTCGTTTGGCGGGTCTTCGTTTGGTCGATCGATGGTGCGCAGCATGATGAGGGTGCGGAGTGCGCGCTGGTACATCAGGTGAAGGCGGGTTTCATAGCGGTGCAACAGGGATAGGGATGGCGAGGCGGCAAGGGTGTCGAAAGCGACGACCATTTGGTCCATCATCGCGGCGTCGGGCTGGAGGGCCATCTGCTTATTGAACATGCCGGTTTCGAGCGACCAGGCGCGGCGCTGGCGCCAATAAGAGGCGCACATTTCCTCGATCATGCCGAACTCGACTTCGCCGGCGGGGCGGAAGCCGTCGACGTGCTGCTGAAGAAGAATCAGGAAGCTCTCGCGCGATTCGCCTTCCACAACGATACATTTGGCGCACAAGCCGTGACGGATGGCGTTTAGCGAGGAATTGCGCTTCCCGGCTGGCGTGGACGGCCCTTTAGAAAGGGCGCCCTTTGATTTCGACGATCGAACTCTTCTAAGTGAAGACAGTGAAGACATATCTTTTCCTTTACCACTACTAACTTAGTACGAAGGGAATGAATAACTTGGGTAAGTTGAGAGTAAGTTGTTGTATCTATAGACGGAAAGATTTTGTAACTTTCGGTGATTCGGGTTTGAGCGAAAACGGCGCGGAGCGATCGGAGGCCGGGACATATACCTGCCCGGTTAACTAATGATTGAGGGGTAAGCAGTTATGCGGGGTTATGTACGCCCGGCTTGCGGCGGCAGCCGTGCAACGCTCTCTTGCGCGCCGTGTCGAGACTCATCTCGACGCGTGTTGGCGCGGGGCCGAAGCGCGTTCCCATGAGTGACAGACGGTCCATTCGGGAGCGTCTCTTGCGGCGGAAACCGGCGAATCGCGAGCCGACCAGAGCCGGCTGAAAACCGGGCTGCAGCCAGGATTGGCTGCCCCACAAAGCAGCATCGACAATCGGGCCGGCCGCG
Organism: Bryobacterales bacterium; assembly: GCA_003135055.1. Taxonomy (GTDB): domain Bacteria; phylum Acidobacteriota; class Terriglobia; order Bryobacterales; family Bryobacteraceae; genus PALSA-243. The sequence continues at coordinate 81,276 of PLDF01000356.1, forward strand.
GCAATGTTCTTTCTCGACGGTTCCTTAGTTTTCCGACGGTCTCTCGACATGGTCGATGACAAGGATCTCAACCGGGCTTTTCCGGGACTCCATTTTGAGGCCAAGGTCTTTCAGCGATGCGCTCAATCCGCTGTCCATCTGCCCGAGCATGTCACCCTTCGGGCCGGCTTCGCCGTTCGCGCTGCCGGGGTCGAACAGCTTCAGCGAGAAATCATAGATTCCGTCAAGCCCGGTTCGATCCACCACCGGGCAGCCCAAGGATGGAAGATTTGAGAACACAGAACCCGCCAGGTACGCCATGGACGTTCTCCTGTATCGGAGAGATCCGTCTTTGGGCGCCGCACTCATCGGCCCGTCGTGCTCGGACGCTTTGAAGCGCGGTCCGCCCTTGGCTGCCGTCAATATATATAGACAGTTCTTTGGTCTCTCTGTGGATAGTCAGCTTGAAGCGATCTTCCAACAGCGACCGAAGCATCAGTTTAACCTGCGCCACGGGAACCGGGCCGCCGCCTTGGCGACGATGTCGTACCTTTCGGCAAGCGACACGGCCGGTCCGTGAGCGACTTGATACGGCTCTACGCCGTACGCAAGCCGAATGTATTCGAACAGGTTGCGATCCGTGTAAGTGAGACTGCCCGGCTTGAGCTCACGGATGGACCCCGCGCCGCCGCGCCCTGAAACGCTGGGCTTGATGGACGCCGCTTCGAACTCCGGTCGTTTTGCAGCCGTGGATTGGGCCAGGCTCCGGGGCGGGCTCACCAGGCCGACCGCGGCCAGCATTCCAGCAGCGCCCAGCAGCAGGCTTCTCACCAAACCGAATTGGCGTTCGATCCGGGGTGTCATGAAGTCAGGCACGCTCGCCTCCTTTGGCATTATTTCAAATTGGGTCGCGCACCACAAAGACCACGCAGCCAGACCCGACTCGGCCCGGAGCCAGCGGCATAATTTCGGCGGCCGCACTACATCATTTACGGAGTATGCGCGAGTCTTCGAAGAGCCGGCTGAAAGCCGGCTGCAGCCAGGATTGGCTGCCCCACCAATCACGCTTCGCTGAGAATCGGGAATAATTCCTGTGGCTCGTCCTGCCGCATATTGAGAAAACGCGTATCGAGCAGCCGTCCCGGATCGAGATTACCCATTGCCGAAAGCATGGTCTCTTTCAAGTGCGGATAATCGACTTCCAGCTCCGCGAACATGTCGCGCAACGTTCGGCGGACGGTTCCAGTCCGCTGCGAACAACCGCATGGGACCACCGGCACGCCCAACCGCTCGGCGTACGCGCGCGTGATGTCTTCGGTGACGTAAACCAGCGGGCGGATCAGGCGGTAATCGCCGTTGCGCGAAGTGGTGATGGGCGGCAGCGCGCTCAGCTTGCCGGTGAACATGGCGTTGCGCAGCAGGGCTTCGCAGAAATCGTCGGCGGTGTGGCCGAAGGCGATCACGTTCGCTCCCAGGCCGGCCGCAATTTCATACACGGCGCGGCGGCGGAAGCGGCTGCAAACGTCGCAGCCGTGCTCGGGCTGGTCCTCGAGCAACCGCAGCGAAGGCGTGTCGCGGTAATAGGTCCACGGAATGCCGCGCTGCTTCAGATAGTCGCCGACGGGTTCGATGGAGCTCAGGAATTTGCCCTGCTCCACGGTGAAAGCGCAAACGGTGAAATTGATGGGCGCGCGCTTCTGCAGCAGCAGCAGCGCTTCGAGCATAGTAGCCGAATCCTTGCCGCCGGAGAGAGCCACGGCGACGCGGTCTCCATCGCGAATCATGCGGAAGCGATGGATGGCTTCGCCCACCTTGCGCAGAAGCGTTTTTTCGAGGTGCACTGATTCAATTATAGGGGGTGGGGCAAGTTTTAGATGGATGGCGCGGTTTTCGCCGAGCCATGGCAGCATGGCACTCGGAGCGCGCAGGCAGTGCGGAAAGTCGCCCCGGTAGTGCGTCTACCGGAGTAGGGTCCCCAAGCATTGCGGTTCTCATCGAACGAAAGGCCGACCGGGGGGCGGCCGCGGACCAGGGGGTCCGCCCCACCGAATCCGCATCCCTTCCAGGTCGATACGCCGCCATGCGCTATGCGCGATGGCTGGAAGGGCCCCGGTTCAAGTATCATGGAATTATCCGGAGCGATTCGCGGATTTGGTCACGGCGCTCGACCAAGAAGAAGGCCCTGGGCGGAAACCGGCAGCGGAAGGCGAAGCGGGATCCGGTTTGCAGCCAAGCGCAGTTGGCAAGCATCTAAATACCCGGAGGCAGAATGGCATCCTCGGTTCTTGTTCCCATGGTGGTTGAGCAGACCTCCCGCGGGGAACGCGCGTACGACATCTATTCACGGCTGTTAAAAGAGAACATCATCTTCCTGGGAACGCCCATCGACGATCAGGTGGCGAACCTGATCATCGCGCAATTGCTGTTCCTCGAAGCGGAGGATCCGGAGAAGGACATCTCCATCTACGTCAACTCGCCCGGCGGTTCCATCACGGCCGGTCTGGCGATTCTCGATACCATGGCGTTCATCCGCCCGGATATCGTCACTATCTGCGTGGGCCAGGCGGCTTCCATGGCGGCGGTCCTGTTGGCTAAAGGCGCCAAGGGCAAGCGGTTCAGCCTGCCGAATTCCCGCATCATGATCCACCAGCCGTCGATGCAGGGCCTGGCGGGGCAGGCGGCGGATATCGACATCTATGCGCGCGAGATTCTGCGCATGCGCGAGATCCTCAATAAGATGCTCGCCGACGCTACCGGGCAGCCTCTCGAGCGGGTTGCGCGCGACGTGGATCGCGACTACATCATGGAGCCCGACCAGGCCGTCGATTACGGAATGATCGACCGCGTAATCACCAGCCGCGACATGTCGCCGATCGCGCTAAAGGGCTGACGCCCGCCGAATGAGCGGCCCGGCCGATCCGTTCGCTTACGTGGAAGACTGGCATCGCCGGTTATCGCAGACCGGCTGGTGGCACAGTTTCGAGCTGCCGGATGGCACTTTGGTTGAGGGCGTCCATAGTCTCGATGCGCAGAAGCGCCGCATCGCGCGTTTCCCTATTCCCGCGGATCTTTCGGGACAGCGCGTCCTCGATATCGGCCCGTGGGACGGGTGGTTCACCTTCGAAATGGAGCGCCGCGGCGCGGAAGTGGTGGCCATCGACCGTTGGGATAATCCCCGATTCCGCGAAATGCACGCCGCGCTGGGGTCGCGCGCCGATTACCGGCAGATGAACGTGTACGAGCTGAGCCCCGCTACGCTGGGGCGGTTCGACGTGGTGCTGTTTCTGGGCGTGCTTTACCACCTGAAGCACCCGTTACTGGCCCTCGAGCGCGTGTGCTCGGTGACGAAGACTTTCGCCGCCGTGGAATCGTTCCCGCTCACCGAGCGCTACCTGCCAGGAGTGCAGGTGGAGCAATACCCGCTGCTCCAATTTTTCGAGCGCGACGGATTCGGCGGCCAGTTCGACAACTGGTTTGCAGCCACTCCACAGTGCCTGTTGGGAATGTGCCGCACCGCCGGCTTCGCGCGGGCCGAGTTGATCGAGGTCCACGATTATGGCGCGGCGGTGAGCTGCTACAGGCATTGGGATGTAGGACAGGCCTCCCGGCCTGTCTTTTCGCAGTGCGGCGCGAACTCGCAAAACGACTCGCAACCCAACTCGCAACAAGAGGACAGGCCGGGAGGCCTGTCCCACCTGCAGCCCGCGCCCAAGCTATTTACGGCGATCCACGCGGAAAATTTCGGCATCAATTTCCGCTCCGCCGAAGACGATTATGTGCAGTGCGAAGCCGCGGATTCCGAGCCTTGGACCATCGACAACGTTCAGCCCGAGGCCGGCGGTTTCGCGGCTGCTCCGGTTTCCCTGCTGCGCACCCCGGAAGGCCACTGGCACTGCAATTTCAAGCTTCCTCCCGGCTTGCCCGCCGGATGGCATGAGGTACGCGTGCGCCGGGCCGGGTCGGAATGGAGCAATCCCGCGCGAATCGCGGTGGATATGCCGGAGCGCGCGGATTCGATAGAGACCGTCGCCGTGTGCGATGCGTTCGATTGGACGCGGGGGAGCTTTTCGCTGCGGCATCGCTTCTTCAGCATGTGGGTGCGCGGCCTTCCGGAGAATGCGGATCGCGCGAATGTGAAGGTGGAACTCAGTGGCGCGGGGCCATGCCCTGCGCACAGGCAATCCGTCGATTTCGTCGGCCCTGCCGGCGCCGCCGGCTTGCGCCAGATCAACGTGCTAGCGGATGCACGTCTGACGCCCGGAAGCTACAGCATCCAGGCCGAATTCGGCGGCGTGCGCTCGGCGGAAGTCCGGATCGAAGCTACTCTTCCTTGATGCCCTCGCCGGTAATCAGGCGTGCGCCGCGGCTGAAGGTGACATATTGAAATCCCCACTGGATGAAGACGATCACGCGGCTCTGAAACTGCACCAGATACATCAGGTGGATGAAGAGCCACACCAGCCATGCGACGAGGCCTGAAAGATGCGCGCCGAAAATGCGCGCCACCGCGGCGCCGCGGCCGATCACGGCCAGGTCGCCCTTATCGAAGTAGTGGAAGGGCCGAAGCGGCTTCGGTGCACCGGGGCGGTCCGAGGAGGCCCGCGCCACTATGGCCTTTGCAGCATACGCGCCACCCTGCATGGCCACCTGCGCCACGCCGGGCAGCGGCTTGTCATCCGGGCCGTCCACCGATGCCAGATCGCCCACGACGTAGATCTCGGGCCAGTTGGGAATGGTGAGGTCGGGGTTGAGGCGGATGCGCCCCTGCTTGTCCGTGGGCGCCTGCGTCCGCGCAGCCAGCGCGCGGCCGAAACTGGTCACGGTGACGCCTCCAGCCCATAGAACCGTCTTCGCAATCAGGCATTCGGATTCGCCGCGATGGTTGCGGAAGGTGACGCCGTTGGCATCGACGCCCACTACTTGCACGCCGGTGCGCACCTGCACGCCGAGGCGGATCAGCGAACGCTCGGCATCGGCGGCGAGGTCTTCGGGATATGCGGGCAGCACGTGAGACGATCCATCGAGCAGGAAGATTTGCGCCTCCTGCGGGCGGATGGAGCGAAAGTCGTGCTTCAGCGTATGGCGCGCAATTTCGCCCAGCGCGCCGGCCAGCTCGACGCCGGTGGCGCCGGCGCCCACGATGACGAACGTCAGCCACGCGCGGCGCAGTTCGGCATCCGCCGTGCGCTCGGCCGCTTCGAAGGCGTAGAGGATTTTGTGGCGGATGGCGGTAGCTTCTTCGATGGTCTTGAGGCTGGGCGCGGAAGCGCTCCACTGATCGTTGCCATAGTAGGAGCTTTTGGAGCCGGTGGCCACCAGCAGAAAGTCGTAATCGAACGTGCCGCCGTCTTTCAGGATTAGCCGCCGCGCCTGCGGGTCCAGATCGACGGCTTCGCCCATCAGCACGCGTGTATTTTTCTGGCGGCTGAGGATGCCGCGCAGGGGCGCGGAGATGTCGGCGGGCGAGAGCGAGCCGGTGGCCACCTGGTAGAGCAGCGGCTGGAAGAGGTGGAAATTGCGCCGGTCGATGAGGGTGACGTCGAGGGGGGCGCGCCGCAATGCGCGGGCGGCGTAAAGGCCGCCGAATCCGCCGCCGAGGATGATGACGCGCTTGGGGATAATTTTAGGATAGCGAAACGGCCGTGGGGGCGGTGGGCAGCCATGCGCCGGTAAGCCTGGGCAGCTTGCAGAAATCAGAGTGGGCGGGCGCCTTTATGCCTTTATGGCATCTTTGACGCCGATCTGAATGGGATTTCCGCCGAAATGGCGGATTTCTCGCGGGACGGAAAATGGGTGGTGTACGTAACGTACCCGGAGCGGGATGTCTGGCGCACCCGCGTGGATGGCGCGGAAGCATTGCAGCTCACGCATGGCGCTCTACGCGCGAGGATGCCCCGAATCTCACCAGATGCGCGCCAGGTGACGTTCACCGGAGATTACTCCGGGAAAGTGATGCGTGCCTGGCTGGTCAATTTTGATGGCGGCGAACCCCGGCCCGCAACCCACCTGGCCGCAGGCGCCGCGGAGGTGGCGCCTGCCTGGTCGCCCGATGGCGCCAGACTCCTCTTCCGCCTCGACCGGGCTGTTCAGCGGAACCTCCCGCAGATTTTGGATCTGCCTTCCGGCAAAATCGAAGATGTTCCCGACTCGGAGCAGAAGCTCAATCAGCGATGGTCTCCCGATGGGAAGCGGATCGCAGCCAAAGGGGTATGGACAACGTTGACCCAAATGCGGGTGGATTACCCGAACTGGTCTCGCAACAGCGACTACGTTTACTTTTCCACCCGCTTCGAGAGCGGAGAAGAGGCGATCTACCGGGTTTCGCTGGCTTCGCGCAACACAGAGCGGGTGACGAGTCTGGTAGGCACTCCGAGAGCTTTCAACGAGATTTACAACCAATGGGTGGGACTGGCTCCGGATGACTCCCCACTGATTCTGCGAAGCGCCGACCTTCAGCAAATTTACCTGCTTTCGTTTGCCGGCAGGTGAATGCGACGGGAAGCGAGGGGAAATGCGGCAGTGCCGGCCAGGCCGCACGCAAGGGGTCCGCACAAAATCCGGAATTGACGGGCGCTCCTGGTCCGTGGCCGGCTTCCCTGGGCGAACAGCGGATCCGGTTTGACCCCGCGCGGACCGGGAGCGCCGCCCGGAGCGGCCACCCGCAAAGATCCATTTGCGGCGGGCGCTCGTCTCGGGGACAATCGATATGGATGCAAATCACAACAGAACGTAAACCGCTGGAACAGGTTGAGGCCGATGCGCTGATCGTGCCCGTATTTGAAGGCGCCGGGGAAACCCGCTTCGGCGCGGGCGATTTGTGGGAAGCCGGCGAGATCGCCGGGAAGCCGCTGGAATTCACGCTGCTGCACCATGCGCCGGGCAGCGCCGCCAAGCGAATCCTGCTGGTTGGCGCCGGAAAAGCCGAAAAGTTCGATGCTGCCGAGATGCGCAAACTCGCCGGAGCCGCCGTGCGCTACCTGAAGCCGAAAGGCATTAAGCGAATCGCCATCGCGCTCAGCGGCAGCTACGCCGGCGCCGATTTCGCTTCGGCCGCGGTGGAGGGCGCCATTCTGGGCGATTACGAACCGGACCGCTACAAGACCGGGGACGACAAGCATTCGCTTGAGGCGGTGGCGATCGTCGGCGCAGAGGGGGCCGCCGTGGAGCGCGGGCGAATCCTCGCCGAAGCGCAGAACTTGACGCGAGCCATGGCCAATGAGCCCGCCAACCTTCTGACGCCTCTGAAGATGGCCGAGGAAGCGCGCAAGATGGCGGCCGCGTTCCATCTGGAATGCGAAGTCCTGGAGCGCGAGCAGATGGAAAAGCTCGGTATGGGCGCGCTGCTGGGTGTCGCCCAAGGCAGCGCGGAGCCGCCCGCCCTCATCGTCATCCGCTACAAGCCCGCCAACGCCGGCTCGACGGACCATCTGGGGCTAGTGGGTAAAGGCGTGACGTTCGACACCGGCGGCATTTCCATCAAGCCGTCCGAGGGCATGGAGAAAATGAAGTACGACATGAGCGGCGGCGCGGCCATGATCGGCGCCATGCAGGCCATCGCGCAGCTCAAACCCGCGCTTACCGTGACGGCGTTCATTCCGTGCGTGGAAAATATGTGCGGCAGCCGCGCGCAGAGGCCTGGCGATATTGTGACCGCCATGTCCGGCAAAACCATCGAAGTGCTCAACACCGACGCCGAAGGCCGTCTGATTCTGGCCGATGCTTTGGCCTACGCGCGGCAGCAGGGGTGCACCCATCTGGTGGATGCGGCGACTTTGACTGGCGCCGTGGTAGTGGCGCTGGCGCATATCCACGTGGGGGTGTTTGCCAACAACGATGCGCTGCAGGAGCGCGTGCTGAAGGCGTCCAAGGCCGAGGGCGAGCGTATGTGGCCCATGCCGATGGACGACGATTATAAGGAGTATCTGAAAAGCGCATTCGCCGATCTGGGAAACATCGGCGGGCGCTGGGGCGGCGCAATCACCGCTGCGATTTTCCTCAAGGAGTTCGCCGAAGGTACGCCGTGGGTGCATCTGGACATCGCCGGCACGGCCTGGCTGGACGATGCGAAGCCTTATCTGGCCAAGGGACCGGCTGGGGTTCCGGTGCGGACGATGGTGCGGTTGGCGATGGATTGGTAGCGGCGCTCGTCGCAGGCCATGGGCTAATGCCACTCTCACTCTAAAGCGATATCGTGGTTTCGCCCCATCCTGTGGCGTCGAACACCCGCACATTGAGCATGCGGGCGCCGGGCGCATTCGGCTGGTAGCTTACCAGGAAGCGCGGCAGAAGCGCCAGGTGCGCTTCTTCGACCAGCCGCAACAGCTCCGGCTCGGATTTCGCCAACCGGAAACATCCCTGCGTGCCGCGGCATAATTCTTCAAGCGGCGGGCAGGGCGCCAGCGAGATTGCTTGCACCGAGGTATTCGACGCTACCGCCGCCGAGACGATCTCCGACAGATCGGCCGGCGCCTCGGGACTGGACTGGTTATACACAATCAGATGGCGCGCACCAAGTTCCGGGGCGCCAACAGCCAGAGCCGAACTGCGGATGGCATCCCAGAACGCCGCGCGCACAGTCTCTGCCGCGGCCTCGGGCTGCGCCGGCGCCGCCTCTTGCAGCGCCGCTATGGCCTCTTTCCCGTCCGCGGTGAATTGCGGCGGCTCGGGCGTTCCCTGGGATTTCGGATCGGTCTTGTCATCGGCAGGCAGATAGAATTTGGTGCACCAAAGGTCGGAGGGCCGCTTCCGGTTCAGGCACCCGATGGCCCCTTGTACCCAAGCCGGGCTGCCTTGGGAGGCGCAATGCGGAAAGAGAAACGTCAACGCCAGGGCTTCGGCTGGAGGGTGCGCTTCCACTTGATACTGCGTCACGGGGCGGCTGTCTTCGCTCAAGACGAATTGGGTGGGCAGTAGCCGTGGCGGCGGGCTTCCATCGGCGGGGCAGGCTTCGAAGCCAAGCTGGCGCATGCCTCCCGAGCCCGGCAGCAACCGGCCAGCTACGCGCCACTGGCGGCCCTGACGCGTTTTCGCGGCCGCCTTGAGACGCGAAAGCTCCGTAAAGGCGCGTTTCCGGACAAAGGCGGTGGATTCGCTCATCAGGCGCCCCAGAGCCTCGGAGAACCGCGGATCGCCGGTCTCTCCCATGGCCCACGCGGCGGTGGAGCGAAACTGCGGAGAATCCGAGGCTGCCATTTTGAACAGCTCGGAGATCGCCCAGGTATCGCCCATGGCATAAAGCGCAAAGAGCGCGTTGCCGGCGACGCGGTTGTTGGCATCGCGCGCCGCGGCGCGAAGTACCGCTTTCGCCTCCGCGGTATCGAGGCCCCACAACGCCTCCACGGCGCTGGCCCGGATTCGCGGATCGGTTTCGGCCAGGCGGCTTTGCGCCCACTGTATGCTCCGGTTGCTGCGGCCGATCAGCAGCACCGCTTTGGAGCGCATTTGCGGATCGGAGCTGCGCCATAGCCGCATCAACGAGGAGGTGATCCGGTTGCCGTTGGAGATTAATCCCAATATGTCCATCAGGCGGCCGGCATTTCGTACCGGCTCGCCCAGCGCGGTGTCGTCCGCCAGTTTCTTGGCCAGGGCGACATCCATCATCGGCTCCATTTGCAATGCCGTCCGCGCCAGAGAAGCCGCCTCTTCCAGGTTCAAGGCTTGATCGCACAGAGTGGGCAGCAGAAGGTGGTGGGCGAGCAGCAGGCTCACCATGAACTCCACGCCGCGCAAGCTGGTAGGAGAAGACTTCATCACGCGCACAACGCCCTGCTGGAACCACTTTGGGTCTTGCTCCAGCAGTTCTCGAATCCGGTTTTTGCCGGCGGCGGCGTCGCGGTCGAAGCCTTCCACAAGCGACTCCAGAGTGGGCCGCCCGAGCGTCTCAGTTTCCACGGACAGAAGTTCGGCGGATATGGACGGAAACTTTAGGGGTGAAGGCCACGTTTCTCACCGAGCCTTCCCGGCAACGCGCGAGGCGATGTCTAGCGAGTTGCGCGTCCGCCCGCGCCCGCGAAGTTTCGGGACGGATGCGCCCGCGAAGTTTCGGGACGGATGCGCCCGCGAAGTTTCGGGACGGATGCGCATTCCGGCCTATGAGTGAGCGCGTAAGGCCCGAGCGTGCGAGAGAGGTCACAGGCTTCAGTGAGAATCTGTTGAGTGGCGGCGCGCCTTATCGGCATACAAATTGCTATGATCCCGCCATGCCACCGACCATTGCCCTCCGGAGCCCAAGCTGCACCCCATGGACGGCGGAATCGATCTTCTTTGCCGCGGCTGCGGGTATAGACAACACCCCCAAAGACAACCGGAGCCGGCGGCTGCTTGCAGCTTTGAAGCTTATCGGCGGTGTTTTGGCGATCGCCGTGGGGCTGGCCCAATCGCAGACGAACACGGCCGCCACGCCGAGATTCGACGTGGCCTCTATCAAGCCATGCGAGGACGCGGACTTTGCCCCTGCCAGCAAGAGCGGCGGCGAAGGGGGAGATTTCTCCCCCGGAACGTTGCGTTTGGATTGCACCACCGTGATGAACCTCATCAGGGGGGCGTATGTCTTGTTTGCAAACGGTCATGTGAATCCCCGATCGCGTGTTCCGGTCGAGGGCGGCCCGGCCTGGATCAATTCCGGCCGCTACCAGATCGACGCGAAGGCGGAGGGCGCTCGAAGCCAGGGAATGATGCATGGGCCCATGCTCCAGACGCTTCTCGAAGACCGATTTAAGCTAAAGATCCATCGCGAGACCAGAGAGGTCCCGGCATATGCGATGACGGTGGCAAAGGGGGGCCTGAAACTGCACCCGTTTAAGGAAGGAAGTTGCACTCCCCTCGATCTCACAATTTTCGAGCAGTTTCCGCCTCCACCGTTTCCGGAGTTGCCGCCGGGCCAAGAATACTGCGGGGGCATCGACCCGAACGATGGCGCACGTTGGGTTGCCACTTTGGCGACAATGAAGGGACCGAACGTTACGGTGGAAGCGAGAGCGATGAGTATCGACGACTTCATCAAACTCTCGCTTGGTCCGAGACTGGACCGCCCCGTCGTCAACAAGACCGGGATCAAGGGCCTGTTTGATTTCCATCTGGAATATGCGCCCGACGAGACCGCATCCGGATTCCTTCGCGGCGGCGACCCAGGTAGCGGCCCAGGTAGCGTCCCAGGTGGCGCCGCAGGATCCGCGTCAGAGGATATCCCCGCCGGCCCATCGATCTTCACCGGCTTACAGCAACAGCTCGGGTTGAGACTCGATCCGGCCAAGGGGCCCGGCGAATTCCTCGTCATCGATCACGTTGAGAAGCCTTCCGGGAATTAGTGCTTCAGGTGCTTCCAGGCGCTTCAGTGACGTTAGGTGAACGGGGTGCTTAACAGTTTTGGGGATTATCGCCATTCAGCGCCGTAATTCGCTCCCGGTCGCGGCGCCGTTTCGGACGCGGCGCGTTTTCCGATGCAGCCGCGACCGTAAGGAGCGTTCGCCGGGAGCCCGGTGAACGGCACGGGAAGCATTGATATCGATCAGCCTTTATAATCGAAGTGATGCCAAGAAATAGTTTCGGCGCGGCGGCGAAGCTGCGCTCGGGCGCAGCGGAATACGAGATCTTCCGGCTGGCGCGGCTTGAAGAATCGGGCGTGGGCACGGTTTCGCGCCTGCCCTTTTCCACCAAAATTCTGCTCGAAAACCTGCTGCGCAACGAAGACGGCAAGCGGGTTTCGGCGGACGACGTCAGCTACGTGGCGCGTGGCGATTTCGGCGGCGACGGCGCCGTTACTCAACCCAAGGAAATCAGCTTCATGCCGGCGCGCGTGCTGCTGCAGGATTTCACCGGCGTCCCCTGCGTGGTGGACCTGGCCGCCATGCGCGACGCGCTTGCCGCGATGGGTTCCGACCCCGAAAGGGCGAATCCGCTGATGCCGGCCGACCTGGTGATCGACCACTCGGTGCAGGTGGACCAGTTCGGAACCAAGGACGCCTTCGCATTCAACGCGGAGCTGGAATTCCAGCGCAACCGCGAACGCTACATGCTGCTGCGGTGGGGGCAGACCGCCTTCCGCAATTTCCGCGTGGCGCCGCCGGATACGGGCATCGTGCACCAGGTGAATCTGGAATACCTGGCGCCGGTGGTCTTCCGCAATAGCGGACAGGCGTATCCGGATTCGCTGGTGGGCACGGATTCCCACACCACCATGATCAACGGATTGGGCGTGCTGGGCTGGGGCGTGGGCGGCATCGAAGCCGAAGCCTGCATGCTGGGCCAGCCGGTTTCCATGCTGCTGCCGCCGGTGGTGGGTTTCAAGCTGCACGGAAAAATGAAAGAGGGCTGCACCGCGACCGACCTGGTGCTGACCATCACGCAAATTCTGCGCAAGAAGGGCGTGGTGGGCAAGTTCGTCGAGTTCTATGGGGCCGGCTTGAGCGCGCTCAGCGTCGCCGACCGCGCCACGGTGGCGAACATGGCGCCGGAGTATGGCGCGACCATGGGCTTCTTCCCGGTGGATGAGGAAACGCTCGCATACCTCAGATTCACCAATCGCGACGCCGCGCTGATTGCCCTGGTTGAGGCGTACACGAAAGAGCAAGGGCTGTTCCGGACGGACGAAACGGCAGACCCGCAGTATGCCGATACGCTGGAGCTCGATCTGGCGAAGGTAACGCCGTCCATGGCCGGACCGAAGCGCCCGCAGGATCGCGTCGAACTGTCCGGGGTACGCGCGAACTTCCACGCGGCGTTTGCCGGCGCGAGCGGCGGCGGCTCCGGCGTCAAGGGCGTGAGCGACGGCGGCGGCGACAGCGGCGCTAGAGACAGCGCGAGCAACGGCGGCTCGGTCGACGGGTGCAGGGCGGATCAACTCAGCAACGGCAGCGTGGTGATCGCCGCGATTACAAGCTGCACTAACACGTCGAATCCTTCGGTGATGCTGGCCGCGGGACTGCTGGCGAAGAAGGCGGTGGAAAAGGGCCTGACGGTGAAGCCGTGGGTGAAAACCAGTCTCGCGCCGGGGTCGAAAGTAGTGACCGATTACTACGAGAAAGCCGGGCTGATGTCTTACCTGGAGCGGCTCAACTTCCACTTAGTGGGATACGGCTGTACCACCTGCATCGGTAACAGCGGACCGCTGCCCGACGATGTGGCGGAGACGGTGACTCGCGAGAATCTGGTGGTGGCGGCCGTGCTCAGCGGCAACCGAAACTTCGAAGGACGGATCAACTCTCAGGTGAAGGCCAACTATCTGGCCTCGCCGCCGCTGGTAGTGGCGTATGCGCTGGCGGGCACGGTAGACATCGATATCTCGGCCGAGCCGCTTGGACACGACCAGAACGGCCAGCCGGTCTACTTGCGCGATATCTGGCCCACGGATCAAGAGGTGCGCAACGCGGTGCGCGATTCGATTGGCCGCGATATGTTCCAGCATGAGTACGCGCAGGCGTTCGACGGAGACAAGAATTGGAAATCGATGCCCGTGCCGTCGGGTGGAATCTTCCAGTGGGACGATAAGTCGACTTACATCAAGAAACCGCCGTATTTCGACCATATGGCGGACCCGGAAACGTCCGTGCAAGATATGCGCGACATGCGCGTGCTGGCGCTGCTGGGCGATTCGGTGACCACCGATCACATTTCGCCGGCCGGATCGATTCCGAAGGATAGCCCGGCGGGCAAGTATCTCATCGAGCAGGGCGTGAAGCCGGTGGACTTCAACTCTTACGGCGCGCGCCGCGGCAACCATGAGGTGATGGTGCGCGGGACGCTGGCGAACATCCGCCTGCGCAATCAGCTTGCGCCGGGGACTGAAGGCGGATGGACGCTGCACCTGCCCAGCGGCGAGAAGATGTCGATTTACGACGCCTCTGTGAAGTATCAAGAGGACGGCGTGCCGCTGACGATTATCGCGGGCAAGGAATACGGCTCCGGTTCGTCGCGCGATTGGGCCGCGAAGGGCGTGCTGCTGCTGGGCGTGCGCGCGGTGATCGCGGAGAGCTTCGAGCGCATCCATCGCACTAACCTGGTGGGGATGGGCGTGCTGCCGCTGCAATTCCGCGAGGGTCAGAATGCCGCCAGCCTGGGCTTGACGGGCCGGGAGACTTACCATGTGGACGGGATTCACGCGTCGCTGAACGGCGGCGGCCGCAAGGCCGCGGTGCGCGCGGTGGCGGACGACGGCAATACGACCAAGTTCACGGTGGATGTCCGGGTGGATACGCCGCAAGAGGTGGAGTATTACAGGAATGGCGGGATATTGCCTTATGTGCTGCGGCAGTTGGCGGCGCAGGCGTGAGGACGGCTGCAAAGAAGCCTAAACACAGCGAGGGCCGTTTCAAATGCGGCTTTTTCACTTCCTTAATTTGGAGTATGGCCTCGACGACATTCGCAGACGTCGACTCAAGATCTCGTTGATTCCGGATCTCAACGATCCGTTTGAACTGCTGAGTATCGAGCTATCCAACAGAGACCTACGACAGGCGCTCCGGGCGACAATCGAGGGGATCTCTAAGAACGGAGGAATTCTGTGCTTCAGCAAAGGGTGGTCGAATCCGGTCCAGTGGAGCCATTACGCCGATAGGCGCCGTGGCCTGTGCCTAGGATTTGAGGTTCCGGATGCGCTCCTCCTGCCCGTTTCGTACACCACAGGGAGGCTGATCAGCGAAGCAAACCAGCTCCTGACGACCAACTGCGCAGCAAACGAAGACAATGAAGCCGCTATCCTAAAATTGCTGAGCACCAAGTATGCTCATTGGAAGTATGAGAACGAAGTGCGGTGTTTTGTGAGGCTTCTGGACAAAGATCCTGAAAACGGGTTGTACTTTGTTGACTCTTCCAATGACCTTCGGTTGGTTCAGATTATTGTTGGCGCCCGGTCAGATGTCTCGCGCACAGAGGTTGCCGCGGCGCTCGGCCATCATGGAAATGCAGTAAGGGTTTTCAAGGCGCGATTAGCGTTCAGGTCGTTTAAGTTGTTCGAAATAGGACTGATCTCTCTGGGCTTAGGCCAAGCCGCGCAGCGGAGGCGCCGAAAGGCGACTGCAGGTCAAGGCGACGCGAAAGCCGACCCTAGCGCTGTGCGCTATGGTTGGGAAGGGATATGCTTCGAAGCCGGCTCAGCCCGGTGGCTGTGCCTAACTAACGAGACCGCAAACACGACCTTAGGGACTTGCAACAAGTGCGGCGAACAGCGCGAACTGGTTTTTGCTGGCGGCGTGTGCGGCAGTTGCAGCGGCGCCCTGGACGAACGATTGGCGGCTTCCCGGGCTACTCATCTACGCCTGCGCCGCCAACTGCCTCAGCACATAAGCCCCGGTAATTACGCCGGCAAAGACTTCTCGGCCCGGATATCGTGGCGGGGCCGGGCTTGACGTAACGCTCGCGCCGGCTTGTGTCAGCGGTGTGGCGATATGGGCACGGTCACCCGCGAGGCAGATGCGGCGTGCCGGAAATCGCGCGCGGGTATGTCGCCAGGAAAGTTAAGTTGAAGAATTCGGCGGGGAAACGCCGGCCTGCGCGCGATGACGCTTCAGTCGCGTGCGTAACGCGGAACCGTAGCGATGTTGGTCAGGCGAGACGGCGCTCGATTCGGACGAATCCGGAGCCGGATTTAAGATTCTTGGGACGCATCGACTCTCAGGTGAAGACCAGCTATCCGGCTCACCGTCGCCTGGAATCGGTGGTGCAGCGGCCTTCGCCGATGCCGCCGGACCTGAGCTTTTTTACAATGAGATAGGCGGCGAGCACTGAGCCGGTTAGCAAACCACCGGCGGCAAGACCGCCGGCGTTACCAGGGCGGCGCTCGATGCCATTTCGCGGTGACGATTCCGCGGCGGCCATCGATGCCGGACATTCTGGCACGCCTTCTTGCGCGGCCACGGCCTGGCCGGAAATTGGTTCCAACGCTGATGCCCAGTGCTTCGTCATATCCTTAAACCAGAGGAGTGTGCGCCCATGAAACGAGCGATCACGTGGACCATCCTGATGAACTGCGCCGGCTGGCCGGCATTTAGCCAGTCCCCCGAGACTCCGAGGTTCGAAATCGCGGACGTCCACGTCAGCGCCAAGACCGTCAACCCGTTTATTCGGACCGGACCGATGCGAGGCGGCCGTTATGAAGTGAAGAACGCCACGATGGTCGATCTGATCCGAATCGCCTATGGCTTCGATCCTGACAAGGTATTGGGCGGGCCGAACTGGCTGGAGATGGATCGGTTCGACGTGCTTGCGAAGGTTCCGGCCGATACTACGCCGGAAGCGCAGAAGCTGATGCTTCAGTCGCTGCTGGAGGACCGCTTCAAGCTGGCGGTCCGCAAAGATACCAAGCCGCTGCCCACCTATGCGCTGACCGCGGGGAAGAAACTGCAACTCAAGGAGGCCGACGGGACGGAGGAAACCGGGTGCCGGCCACAAACCGCGTCCGGGGCGCCGGCTGAGGGCGGCATCAGGATGATGAGCAGCCAGAATGGGGTCACAACCACGATCAGCCTCGGGCCCGGCATGACGATTCAGTATATGTGCCGCAACATGACCATGGCGGCGTTCGCGGGCGGGCTGCGCGGGATGATGGGGGCATCCGTGGGTCCGAACCAGGTATTGGATCAGACGGGGCTGAAGGGTAACTGGAACTTCGACATCAAGTGGTCGATGCAGTTCCTCGGACCAATGATGGCAAACGCCAGCGACCGGATCTCGATCTTCGAGGCGGTCGACAAACAACTTGGGCTGAAGCTGGAAGAAAGACAGATACCGACGCCGGTCATTGTGGTCGATAGCGTCAACGAAAAGCCCGGCGAAAATCCGCCCGGAGTGGCTGAGGCTCTGCCGCCCATTCCCATGCCGACCGAATTTGAAGTGGCGAGCGTCAAGGCCGCCGACCCGAGCGTAAGAATGTCAAGATATCAGATGCAGCCCGGCGGGCGGTTGACGGTCGAGGGGATGGGGATGCGATTTCTGATCTCTCGCGCTTTCAATACGAATAGTAACGAACAAGTGACGGGCCTGCCGAATTGGGTGGACACGGAGCGGTTCGATATCATTGCGAAAGCGCCGGCGGCGGGACCGTCGGCGCCCGGGATGGACGTGGAAGCGGTGGCGCCGATGATGCGCGCCCTGCTGGCGGACCGCTTCAAAATGACATACCACACGGAAGAGCGGCCGGTATCCGCTTACTCGTTAGTGCCGGCGAAGCCGAAGATGAAGAAGGCCGACCCGGCCAGCCGCACTACCTGCAAGAGCGCCAATGCGCCGGCTGGCGCGCCGCCAGGTTCTCAGATTTTGACCTGCCAGAACATCACCATGGCGCAGTTTGCGGATCGCCTTCAGAATATGGCGCCAGAGCTTAGCTGGCCGGTTGTTTTGGATGCCACGGGGATCGAGGGCGGCTGGGACTTTACGCTGACGTTCAGCCGCAATGCCGGGAGTCCCTGCCGGCGTCAAGGCTCCCCGAAGGTGTGAACTGATTCTGTACTGCTCAGAGCCGAAACCGGAATACATCGAGACGATGCGATGGCTTGCCCATTTCCCTCACGACCAGAAGACCTGGATTGGCTCAGGTCACACCATTCCGAACGGGAATCCTCCCGCGCCCTTTTGGGGCAGTTCTATTTTGGATACGATACTTCTCATTCCGCCAATCGTGAAGCGTGACCAGACATTGCAGGATGAATTGATTCTCGGCGGCGAGGCGGTTCATTTTCTTTGGATGGTCCCATTAACCGCGCCTGAATGCAAACTGAAACTGGGGAAAGGCCTCGATGCGATACTCGATCTGTTCCAGCGAAATCGTCATCCCACGTGTTTGACCCGAATAGGACGAGCTACGTATAACCGGACAGGAGCTGGAGCCCTCTATGCAGGCGTAATCAAGGCCAGATAGACTCTCGGGCGCACGTTCTCAACGTGCCGTGTCTCCACTCATGGGGACACGTCTTCCGCCGCCGCGAACCATGCGGCCCACATGAGTGCGCCAGCGCCGGCGTTTTCCCTGCAACCTTCATTCGCGCTCCGAACCCACCGTTCAGCCGGTAATCGTTTTGCCGATCAGGTTATAAATCAAGCCGAACGGATCCTTCACGTAACATCGCGGAAAGTCCGGCTCGTCCTTGACGATCTCGCAACCATTCTTCACCAGCCGGGCCTTGGCTTCCTCGACACTGTCGACGGTAACTTCCAGCACCGGCCCGGGCGCAGGACCTCGCTCGATGAATAAGTTGATGCGCTCGCCATGGAGGCTCATCATGTTCGGCGTCTCGCCGGTGATCTCGAACCCGAGTTGCTTTACGTAGAAGGCTGCCGCGTTCTTCGGATCTTGCGATTGAATCCGAATGTCTGCGCCAAACTTGTTTGCCATGTTCGTTCTCCCGCACTCCTCATGTTATGCAACGCAATTCAATGCATCGGCGTACCGAATCAGCTTATCCCAACATAGGGGCTTGAAGCGCCCGCGACGGAACGCCTTAGTTGTGTGCTGGGCATGC
>PLDF01000071.1 GCA_003135055.1 Bryobacterales bacterium
CGACGCAGGTCGCCAGTCTGTCGATCGGGCCGAAGAACGGATGGGCGGCCCTGGCGCCCGGAGCACAGCAGCCTTCGGGGCCGGGACTCGATATTGGTCTTTCCTCGAAGGCAAAAGCCGGCCATGCCGACTTCGCCCTCATGCCTGTTCAGGATCGTCAACCGCAGCTTTTGAAGTCTCCCTGTTCATCGATCCCTTCTCGTTCGCCTCCTCCACAAATCGCCTGAGACGCCGGGCTGCGCGGTCACGTCCGCGTGCATCGCAGCACCGGATTCCAAAGCCATTTGTCACTGGGGAGGAACGCCATGGATTTTCTCCTGGTCTTGCTCGCGTTGGTGATGGGTTTCCTGCTGCACGCCGCCTGGCAGCTGACACGAACGGGGAAGCGCCATGCGGGCGGCAGGATTCCATCGAAGTCACGCATAACGATTGAAGGGCGCCCGGCTTCGCCGCCGGCAGAAAGAAAGCGGCGACTGCAGTGGATCTCGGTGAGCGAGCTCCGATCGATTTTGGCGAGAAACGATGACCTTGTGGTCATCGATCTGCGGTCGGACGGCCATCGAGCAGCCTTCCCGATTTCTTCGGCGCAGGTTCTGCCGGTTCGAACGCACGAGCTCGAAGAAGTGCTCCGGTGGCTTCCGGATGACAGGAGCGCAGCCTTTTATGGCGCGTCGGGCCTTTGTGTTTCCATCATCGAGTCGAGCGGGTGCACGCGCGGGCGAGCACCGCTTTATGTGCTGAAGCCTGAACGTGAAAGCACGGAGGCTGCATGAGTGCTGCCGGGATGGGCGGAGAAATGAGAAGCGGCTTACGCCCTGAACCTGACCGACGCGACGATCAAGGCGAGCATCTTTCGGGTCAGAAGGCTGCTGAAGCAGAGATTGTCGCCACACGTAGAATCGCGCAGGCGCTCCAGTCCGCGGAGAGAGCGCGGGTTGGTTCGCCGCGTGGCGATCGGTGTTGCCGGGCCGACTTCGCCGGCAAACAAGGAACCGCAGTGAGCGCCTGAGAGATCAGCGGCGGTTTTTTTCTGTGGGGACGACGACCGGGCGGCGGAGAGGAACCATGGCGGCGCCGGGCTGGTCGGCGACGTGCTGCATGCGAGTGAGCATCTCGGTGCGGACGTAATCGACGAAGTCCTGCATCTGGTGGTTCATGGATTCCATGCGCTCGCGCATCTGGAGGATGATGGCGATGCCGGCGATGTTGACGCCGAGGTCGCGGGCAAGGTTAAGGATGAACTCGAGGCGCTCAAGGTCCTCATCGGTATAGAGGCGCGTGTTGCCTTCGGTGCGCGAGGGTTTGAGCAGGCCTTCGCGCTCGTAGAGGCGGAGGGTCTGGGGGTGGATGTCGTACATCTCGGCGACGGCCGAGATCATGTACGCGCCTTTGGACTTGCGTTTGGTGGGCATCGGTTAGAAGTACTCTACCCGACAATCTTTACCACGGTTGGATCGATTTCGAGCATATTGCATACCCGATCGCGCGTCTTGTCGTTGCCGAAGAAAACCAGCCTGCATTTGAATGGCTCATGCTCGGCGAAGGAGTCAACCCAGAGATAGAGGTCGATTTCGCGCTTTTCTTCGCGGATACGCCCGTTGGAGTACTGGGCATGCGTCGCATCGTGCATCCCGTGAAGCGGATCCCATTTCCCGGTGAGCACGCTGACGAGGTCCTCGCGTTTGGCAGCTTTGTCATGATTCACGAGCACCAGAAAATTAAGGAATTCATGGGCCGAATTGGCGCTGCGTAATTGCTGGGCAGCAGTATGGACGGCGTTGGAGATGCGGTTGTAGATGGGATCGATCCTGAGACCTCCGGCAAGCTCTCCAGGTCCGGTTTGAGCTAACTGTTCATCAAGCCAACAATCCTTTGTGAAGCTTTTGACCTCGCAATAAGCGGCGAGCCGACCATCGCGGAGGAGCTGAAAGTCAGGGGTTTTCGCGAGTCTGACCGCCTGCTTTTCGAAGCCACGAACCTCAAAGCCCCTGGACGCGAGATATTCGCTCACGCGGGTTTCGTCTTCGGCGACCTCGCCGAAGAGGTGGGCGTGGCGGCCACGAACCCCACCGCTAAAGTCGTACTCGGGGCGCATGTCATCGGCGTCCTGGGACGATTCCGCTCGCTTAGCGCTGTGTTTCATACTGTCCTCGTTCGAAGGCCGTCGCCTTTCTTGCGCTGATGATGCGAATCCTGGTGTTTCGGTAAGTATGCACAACCAGGAGGATTCTGCTGACTAATGATAGGCCAACTGTGACCCAACGATCTTCAAATTCGGAGTGGTCGGGGTCCTCCGTCGTCAGGGCATACGGATCCTGAAAGACTGTGGATGCCTCCGCGAAGGAAACGCCATGCCTGTTGTTGTTTAGGGTGGCTTTTGCATCGTCCCACTCAAAGATTTCGTCGATCAAATGAGCGCTCGGTTCGTGAATTCCTTCTCAGGATAACGACCGATTCTTCTGTAAGACATCAGTCACTGGGACCTAAGGAACACTTTGGTTACGGTTTCTTCGACGACCATTTTGCCGAGGGCGATGCGGCGTGGAAGGAGATTGCGAAGCTGGCCGCCATAGACTTTGCAGGGGACGGTGAGCTGGAGGGCATGGCCGCTTTCCTGCTCGATGGTGA